>JAOAEQ010000025.1 GCA_026416715.1 bacterium | reverse complement strand
TACGAATTGGTTTCTAGTTTTTCAGTTTTTCGGTAGGGTTTTATGCTAACGGATATCGAAATCGCACAACAAGCGAAATTATTACCTATTCAGGAGATAGCCAGTCGCGCAGGTATTCCAGAAGAAGAGTTGGAATATTATGGGAAATATAAAGCGAAAGTGCGATTAAGTTTGTTATCGCGACTACAGCATAAACCGAATGGGAAACTTATTCTGGTTACGGCGATAACCGCGACTCCTGCTGGCGATGGGAAAACCTGTACCGCTGTGGGAGTAACGCAAGCATTAGGGAAACTCGGGAAAAAGGTTATTCTCTGTTTGCGCGAACCGTCGTTAGGACCGACATTTGGAATTAAAGGCGGTGCTGCTGGCGGTGGATATTCGCAAGTATTACCGATGGAAGATATCAATCTTCACTTTACGGGCGATATCCATGCGGTCGGAACCGCACATAATCTGCTAGCGGCAATGGTTGATAACCATATTGCGCGCGGTAATGAACTTGATATTGACCCAACAACTATTCTCTGGAAACGCGTGGTGGATATGAACGACCGTGCATTACGCCATATTATTATCGGGCTCGGTGGACGAGTGCAAGGTGGCGTTCCGCGCGAGAGTGGATTTGATATAACGGTTGCTTCAGAAGTCATGGCTTGTTTAGCGTTATGCACTGATTTACAGAGTTTGAAGGAACGGTTAGCGCGGATTGTTGTCGGATATACCTTTGATAAGAAACCGGTTACTGCCGGTGATTTGAAAGCTGCTGGTGCGATGACGTTATTATTGAAAGATGCGATAAACCCGAATTTAGTTCAGACCATTGAAGGACAACCGGCGTTTGTACATTGTGGTCCGTTCGGCAATATCGCTCACGGAACGAATAGCATCTTGGCAACGAAAATGGCACTAAAACTAGCGGATTATGTGGTTACTGAAGCAGGGTTTGCCACCGATTTAGGTGCGGAGAAATTCTGTAATATCGTTTGTCGAACTGCAGGATTTGCGCCGGATGCTGCAATTTTAGTCGCAACGATTCGAGCGTTGCACATGCACGGTGGCGTCGAGAAAGATAAATACTCAGAACCGAATCTACCTGCATTGAAAAAAGGGATAGCGAATCTGGATAAACATATTGAAAACGTGCAGAAGTTCGGGGTGCCGGTCATTGTTGCGATTAACCGTTTTCCTAATGATACGGGAGACGAGTTGAATTATCTTATTGAACATTGTCGAGCGAAGAATGTCGCCTGTGCGATTTCTGATGTGGTTGCAAAAGGTGGTGCAGGCGGAATTGCGCTTGCGGAATCAGTTCTGGAAACACTAGCAACGACTCCGAGTCAGTTCCATTACCTTTATGATTTAAACTTACCGATTACCGAAAAGATAAGAATTATCGCTACTGAAATCTACGGTGCAGATGGTGTCGTATATACGCATCGTGCAGAAAATGATATCAACAGTTTGAATCGGAACGGGTTTAGTTCATTGCCGATATGTATGGCGAAAACACAGTTATCCTTATCTGATGACCAGTTATTAAAAGGAGCACCGAAAGGATGGAATTTAACCGTTCGAGAAGTAAAAATATCTGCTGGAGCTGGTTTTTTAGTTGCATATACGGGCGATATTATGACCATGCCAGGGTTACCGGAACATCCCGCAGCGGAAAACATTGATATAGATGCAAACGGAAAAATAACTGGGTTATTCTAATACTCCAACGTAAGAACGTAAGAACGAAGGAACAATTTTTTTGTCTTACTGTTCTTCCGTTTTTCAGTTCTTTAATTCTTTCATTTCTATTATTTAGGATTTGGGATTTAGAATTTGGAAGTTAACCTTTGATCTATGCCTAGCCACCTTCAGACGCTTCTAACCGCAGGGACCTTTGTGGTCTGTGCGGAAATGGAACCGCCACGGAGTGCGTCTCCAGAAGATGTTCGCAAAAAATGCGGGTATTATAAGAATTATGTTACTGCGGTAAACCTAACTGATAACGCATCTGCAAACGTGATGATGTCAAGTTTAGCGGCGAGCGCGATTCTTGTTCAGGAGGGATTGGAACCGATCTATCAGCTAACCTGTCGCGACCGAAACCGATTAGCGCTGCAGAGTGATTTACTCGGTGCCGCTGCGCTAGGAATCAAGAATGTACTCTGTTTAACTGGCGACCATCCAGTTCTCGGAACCCAACCGGAAGCGAAACCGGTCTATGATATGGATTCAGTTCAGCTAGTCCAGGCAGTTAGTGGATTATGTCAGGGAAGATTAATGAGCGGGGAAGAAGTTAAGAGCCCGCCAGAATTTTTTATCGGAGCGGTAGCAAATCCGTTTGCGACTCCAGAACCGCTCCAGCTGATGAAACTGGAAAAGAAAATAACCGCTGGTGCAAAGTTTATCCAAACACAAGCGGTATTCGATTTGAAGAAATTCGACCAGTGGATGCGGCAGGTTCGAGACCGTGATTTGCATAACCGAGCGTATTTTCTTCCTGGCGTGTTATTAGTTCGGTCGGTGAAAGCGTTCGTGTTTATGAAGGAACAGGTTTCCGGAATGAGTATTCCGGACGAACTAATCCAGCGGATGCAATCCGCGTCTGACCCGAAAGAAGAAGGGAAAAAGATTTGTTTGGAAATCATTGCCGCATTACGGAGTATTGAAGGGGTTGCAGGAATCCATTTCATGCCGTTAAAAGCGGAATCGCAAGTACCGCTTATCATCCAACAAGCAGGATTACTTCCTAGCTCTATTCTTTCGGAATAAATCGTATGCGATTAATCAATCTCGTTAATAGTTATCCTCGGAGACTGGTAATTCCATTAATGGGATATCCGGGAACGCAGTTAACAAATACGACGCTGAAACAGAATGTATTTAATTGGGGTATCCAATTCTGGTCAATTTCGGAATTAGCGGAATTGTGCCAACCGGATGCGATATTTTTCATGATGGATTTATCAGTTGAAGCTGGCGCGTTAGGGGTTCCGGTTCGCTATCCATTAGAAGACTCACCGACCGTAGAACAGCATTTGGTTCAAGAAGTAGCGGATTTAGAACAGTTTATGTGTACCGATATCTTAAAAGATGGACGAGTTACGGTATTCCTAAAAACTATGGAACTGATGTCCCAGCATCTAGATATGCTCAAAGGAGCATATTGTATCGGTCCATTTACGTTAGCAGGATTACTTACCGGCGCTTCCGAAATCGCTATGGCAACTATTGACCGGCCGGAATTCCTGCATGAAATATTAAACTTTTGTACGCAGGTGATTACCAAATATGCGGTAGCGTTAGTAGATAGTGGAGCGGATATCGTTGCGATCCTCGAACCGACGGCAGTGTTTCTATCGCCAAACCAGTTTGAAATATTCTCGGGAAATTATATTAAAAAAATTGTGCGTGCGATTCATGCAATATCAGTTCTGCATATTTGCGGGGATAGTAGCCATCTGATTGAGAAAATGTGCGAAACAGGGGTAGAAGCGTTGAGTTTAGATTCGCTAGTTAATTTCAAGCAAATCGCCTGTAGAATGAAAAATGAAGTTATCTTAATGGGCAACCTAGACCCTGTGCGGGTAGTACGAAATTTATCCGTGGACGAAGTTAAACATGTTACCCAACATTTTTTGGCAGAAACCCGTGAAATAAAGAATTTGATTTTAAGCACTGGTTGTGACCTGCCGCAGGATACTCCCTTAGCAAATATTCAAGCGATGATTGAAATAGGTAAGAAATATCAGATATAATAGCCGCAACAGAATGGAGTTGTCGTTTCTCCGATATACACGCCATGCCGAGATATCATCCGGAACTTGCCTTTCATATAATCGCCAAACCCGTAGGTCCGCTTTGCAATCTAGCGTGCCGATATTGTTTCTATCTGGAAAAGCATAATTTATTCCCGGCAACCGAACAGTATCGGATGTCAGATGTGGTGCTAGAAACGTATATAAAACAATATATCCAGTCGCAAGATGTACCAGAAATCCATTTCAGCTGGCAGGGTGGCGAACCAACGTTGTTAGGAATAGAGTTCTATCAGAAAGTGATTCGGCTACAGCAGAAATATGCTAATGGAAAAAAAATAACTAATTCTTTCCAGACCAACGGTATACTGCTGAATGACGCTTGGGCAGAATTTCTAGCGCAGCATCATTTTTTGATTGGATTGAGTATCGATGGCCCGCAAGAATACCATGATTGCTACCGAGTGAATAACCAGCAGCAACCGACGTTCGACCGTGTCATGCTCGGGTTAGAGATTCTCAAAAAACATCAGGTAGAATTTAATACGTTAACCTGCGTCCATAAAAAGAATATGCGGTCTGCAAAAGTAATCTATCAATTCCTGAAAAATATTGGCGCGAACTATCAGCAGTATATTCCAATTGTGGAACGAAAATCAAATGGTATTGGACAGGGAGCCGAGCGGAGTCAACCGCTTGCTTCTCCACCGGATTTGGTTCATCCAGAAAAATCAATGCAGGTAACGAAATGGAGTGTTGAACCGCGAGAATTCGGTCGGTTCCTGATAGATATATTCGATTTATGGGTTGAACAGGATATCGGAGAAGTTTTCGTTCAATATTTTGATAATGCATTATCGAATTGGCTTGGATTGAGAAGCCCGTTATGTGTGTTTGCGCCTGAATGCGGGAAAACGGTGGTTATCGAACATAACGGGATGCTCTATTCCTGCGACCATTATGTATATCCAAAGTTTGCGCTCGGGAATATTTTAGAACATCAGCTTAATGAACTGGTATATTCTGAAAAGCAACAGCAGTTTGGGAAAAATAAATCCGCGTTATTACCAGAATATTGCCAGCAATGCGAAGTTCGGTTCGCCTGTAATGGTGGATGCCCGAAACATCGGTTTCTCCAAACGCCAGCTGGGCAACCGGGGTTGAATTATCTATGTCAAGGGTTGAAATTGTTTTTTGAACATATCCGACCATATATGGAAATTATGAGGCAACTGGTTTATGCTGGGCGTCCAGCTTCAGCAATTAGAGAACTTATAGCTCAACAAAAGAAACTAGAACGAAGTAAAAAAATGAAACCGAACGACTTATGTTTTTGCGGAAGCGGTAAGAAATATAAAAAATGTTGCGGGATGCTAGACGCCGGCTATTAGCCGGTATTTCGTATCGTCTGACAGGGTAGAATACCGGATCGTAATAAAAATTGATTATCCGTTGCGCATAATCCCAAGAATTAGTTTAAGAGATACATTTCTTGATTTAATTTAAGACTAGAAAAAACAAACTTACCAATGGTGAGTTTGGTTTTATCATTCTATTTTTTCTATAACTCTAGTAGAATCAGGATATTACAATTTCTTGAATTATTGCTATTGACAACTGCTTATTGTGGAGTATAATACAAGATAAAACATAGATGGACATGCAGAGCTAGCCTGTTCATTAACCTATAAACAACCTTTATAGGCAGGGAAACTCGCTTGTGCACAAGGGAATAATAGTTCAGTCATAGAACTCTATCTCTACTAGCAGAAGATGAATCCGCAAATTGTCATTTCTAGTTTTAGTTAAGGAGTATAATAAGGGTTATGACAAAAGCTAATTCTAAAAACACCACACTCCGAGCGCATTTTATTCCGAACTCGCATCTCGACCGGGAATGGACGTTAAATTATCAGCAGACCCGGAAACTTACCGTAGAATTTCTGGATACGCTACTCGATATGATGGAAAAATATCCGGAATATACTTTCTGCTTAGATTCGCAGACGATTCCGCTAGAAGATTATCTGGAAATCCGGCCACAAAAACGGGAACAGATTAAAAAATTCGTTCAATCCGAACGTCTCAATATCGGACCGTGGTATACCGCACCGGATTGTAATATAACCTATGGGGAAACGACGATTCGCAATCTGCTTATCGGACATAAGGTTGCTGCTGAATTCGGAAACGTAATGAAGGTTGGATATACACCGTTCGGATTCAACCAGCCGTCACAACTACCGCAGATTTACGCTGGCTTTGGGATAGATACCATATTTTTCTATCGCGGGATAACAAATTTTGAATCCCCGCAAGCGGAATTTCTCTGGGAATCACCGGATGGAACGGTAGCACTTTGTTCCCGATTCGGTTCCGCAGCCCGATATAACTTCTATATGTTTGTCTGGCGGCCGGTAGTCTATGGCGGGAAAAGTATCCGCGACCGCGTTTTTGATTGGAAATCCGGCGGGGTTCCGTTTAAATTGATTGATGCAATGCGACAATACGACCATTATTTCCAGCAAGCGCCGTTGAAAGAACTCGATGAATCGCGATTGCAGGCAGCGTTACGTGATTTAATTAATCGCGAGAAGAAACATTTTTCTACCCCCGTAATTCCATTCATGCAAGGGATGGATTCAACGCAACCTGACCCGTTAGAAATTGAAATATTCAATAAACTGCAAAAGTATCTTAAACCGGGTGAAAAACTTTTTTTCAGCACGCTGCCGAAATATGTTGAGGATTTGAAGTCTGCAGTTAATCGGGCTACATTGAAACAGTTTCGGGGCGAGATGCGATATCCGGGTCAACAATCTCCGTTAACGATTCTATTTGGCGATATGGTTTCAGCACGACCACGGCAGAAGATTAAACTGGTCGAAGCGGAAAATATCTTAACTCGATTAGCGGAACCATTTTCAACTCTCGCTTATCTGCTCGGTGAAGAATATCCAGAGAAATATTTTGAACTTGCCTGGAAATCGCTGCTACAATGCCAGCCGCATGATACAATCGCCGGCTGCGGTATTGATGCGCTGGAAGAAGATGCGTTCTATCGACTCAATCAAACGATTCGCATCGCTGATACCTGGCTGCAGAATTCGCTCGCGAAAATCCAGCTTCGAATAAATACGAAAAAAGTTAAACCGGAAGAGATTGTGATAACGGTTTTTAATCCATCACCTTATCCACGATCAGAAGTGGTGACTGCGTATATTGATATCCCGAATCAACTTCACCGGGTTGTTGATGGACAAGCGCAATCTGATGTGAACTTAGCGTATTATAATCTTTACGATGAATCCGGTACCCCGGTTCCCATGGCAACAGTTTCCCTGAAACCAGGCGAAAAAACGATTCGGAATAATACCGATTTAACGATGGCGTTACCCTGTCAGGTAGCACAAACTAATTTCTGGGCAGAAAACATTCCTGCGTTCGGATATAAAGTTTATACGGTTCGGACAGTAGCTATTCCGCCGGGAATTGATGCTTGGATATCACCGCAGCCGAACCAACTTGAGAATGAATTTCTACAGGTAACCGTTACCGCTGATGGAACGCTATCAATTTACGATAAATCTAATGGTCAGACATATACAAATCAGCATTATTTTATTGATGAAGGTGAAGCAGGAACTGCCTGGCAACATCGGCGAATGATGCAAGATAAGGTGGTATCGAGTCTCGGTTGTCCGGTTCGGATATCGCTGGTTGAAAATAACCAACTCGCTGCAACAGTTCGAGTAGATTATTTTATGGAAATACCTGCTGGATTCGGACATAGCGAGCTCGTTGACCATGATAATATGTATCTCGATACTTTTCGTTCGGAAGAAATGAAACCGTTAACAATAACTTCATATTTCACGCTGCAGCGCGGTGCGAAATCAGTTGCCGTGAAAACGATCATTGATAACCAAAGTAAAAATCATCGACTGCGATTGCTGTTCCCAACTGGATTAGCGACCGCAAAATATTCTTCAGCGGAATCGCCGTTTGATGTTTGTGACCGCTTGATTGATAGAGACAGAAACCATCCGTTCCGATTAACGCAGAATCCGAGATATCCGATGTTACGGTTCGTTGATGTTAGCGATGGCGAGAAAGGATTTGGGATTATCACTAAAGGGATACATGAATATGAGGTTATGGATAATCCGGCACGAACGTTAGCGATAACGTTGCTGCGTTCATTTGAGGTTACGTTATGTACGGTAAGTTATCGCTGGGAAAAACGACCAGAACAAGAGTTGAGCCAATCGCTTGGTAAGCATATTTTTGAATATGCTATTATTCCACATTCAGGTAACTGGGAAAAAGGGAACCTATTTGCGGAAGTGGAACGATTCCATTTCCCCTTACTTGTCGGTCAATCTACTCGGAATAATAAATCAGGAACACTACCTGCTAGTTATAGTTTCATATCTATAGAACCAGCCACCCTTGTTTTAAGCGCATTTAAAAAAGCGGAATATAGTAAAAATTTGATACTCCGCATTTATAATCCGACTGATACATGGGTAACAGGTAAAGTATGCTTTGCGTCTGCGTTAAAACTCCGAAAGGTTCAGCTTGTCTCGATGGAAGAGAAGTTTATCAGGAAGCTACGATTAGAACCGGATAATTCGATAACCATTTCAATTCCAAAGAAAAAAGTTGTAACGGTTGAGCTTATCAGGTAAAATAGAATAGCTATTTGCAGTGATTAACATTAATTCTTTGTGTAAAACGATACTCAATCCCCTATGTTGCTATGAGACGTAGTGAAATCAATAAATATATTCGAGAAGCAATTAAAACCTTCGAGCGATTCCAGTTTCAGTTACCGCCGTTTGCGTATTGGTCACCGGAAGAATGGAAATCGAAAGGACACGAAGTAGATGAGATTCGGAACCATGCGCTCGGTTGGGATATAACCGATTTCGGACTCGGAAATTTCGAACGGTTCGGATTAATCTTATTCACCTTACGGAACGGGAATCTGAACGATCCGAATTGCCTGAAGAAATATTGCGAAAAGATTATGCTGGTTCGTGAACATCAGGTTACCCCGTTCCATTTCCATTGGACGAAAATGGAAGATATCATCAATCGGATGGGTGGAAATCTCCAGATGACACTCTATAATTCGGATGAACATGAGAAGCTTGCAGATTCAGATGTTATCGTTTCGATTGACGGGATGCAAAAAACTTTCCCTGCAGGAACAACCATAACCCTTCGTCCGGGAGAAAGTATCACTTTCCCCCCGAAACTCTATCATAATTTCTGGGCGGAAATCGGGAAAGGGAACGTCCTCGTTGGCGAAGTATCGCTCGTGAATGATGATGTTAAAGATAACCGTTTCCTCGATGCGTTGCCCCGCTTTCCGGAGATTATCGAAGACGAACCGAAACAATTCCTGCTTTGCTCCGAGTACCCACCAGCTTAAGGAGTAAAAGGAAATGGCAAGAGGAATTTTTCAACTTCACTACTTGCTTACCTTTTTTAAATACCACTCCTTTGCCTATGGTTATTAATGAAAAAACAATACCACATATGCGGTTTTGGGGTTGGTTTATGTTTGGTTGCGGGAATGTTATAATTTGATTAACCTAACATCAAGCCTAATCATTCCGAATCAAAGTCGAATCTTATATGGAGAGTGATAAGGGATAACCGATATCCCTCTATTCTTCTCCGCAGTAACATCGAAGTAGCTATTTATCCGGTTTTATATTAAAATCATTGATAAAATTATACTTGGAGGGATTCATGCGACAAAAAGTAGGGTTGTACCAAATCAGTTGGTGTTTAGGATTAGTTTTTATACTTTTTTCGACTGGATTAGCGTGGCAGTTTATCCAGTTCACGGATACTCATATAGGCGACCAAGTTGGAACTGAAACCTTCAAACAAGTTATCCCAGCGATGAATGCGCTCCAACCGAAACCGGAGTTTATTATTAATACCGGGGATTTAACTGAACTTGGGAGTGAGCTAGAATTTTCGTTATATTCAACTTTCATTCATCAGATAGATATCCCCGTCTATTCCGTTATGGGAAACCATGAAATCCGCTGGTCGGATAGTTATAAGAAACGGTTTGAACGATATTTTGGGAAACGGTATTATTCATTCGACCATAAAGGACTCCATTTTGTTATTCTCGACGATACTATCCCAATGCAACATCACGGACATATATATCAATCCCAACTCGATTGGTTGACCCGAGATTTAACCTCGTTAAAGCAAGGAACTCCGGTTATCTTAGCGCTGCATCATCCACCGGCTTCCGATGGTAGATATATTGATAATGATCGCGAGTTATTTAAAGTGATTCGACCGTATAATGTTATCGCGATATTAGTCGGTCATGGGCATATTGAGAAGTTAACTTATACTGAAAACATCCCGATTCTGATGACAAAAGCAACACGGACTGGCGGATATAAATTGTTCGAGGTTGGTGATAACGAGATAACCGCATATGCTTGCGAAATTGGGAAAACTGCAGCTACTGATACCATCCGTATATCGTTAAAACGAGTTGTTCCGCACCCGGCAGAATCCGATGAAGAAATACAGTCAGCGCATATTCTCTGGAAGACTAAGATAGCAGATGGATTGCAATTTCCACCAGCAATCGGAGAAGGGAAATTATTCTTCGGAACTGAATGGGGAAAATTCTATGCGCTCAATGCGAAAACTGGTAAGCAGATTTGGAAGGTAAACGTTAATAGCGCAATTGTCGGGTCACCAGCGTTTGCCGATGGAACGGTTTATATCGGAACAGTTGACGGGGGGATATATTCTTTCCAAGCGAAGAATGGTAAATTAAATTGGAAATTTCAAACCGGTGGTGCGATTATCGCCTCACCAACAGTTAATTCCGGATTACTCTATATCGGTTCCGGAGACCGTAATTTCTATGCGATAGACTGTAAAACCGGTCAGGAACGATGGAAATTCGGTTGTCAAGACCATATTTCTGCGCAAGCGCTGGTGCATCAAGGGAAAGTATATTTCGGTTCTTGGGATGGGAATGCGTATAGTTTGGATGCATACACCGGTACAACTTGTTGGATAAATCGAGTCGGAACGTCTATCTATTGGGCTCCGTCAGTAACCATGCCGGTTTTAGCTGGGAATAAGGTTATTTATACCGCATTAGAATCGATTGATAAACGCGTTCTCGGTCGGGTCTATGCCTTCGAGCTATTTTCCGGGAACACGGTTTGGACAATGGTAACCCGTGCATGTCAAACCAATCCAGCGTATGATGGAACGAATGTATATCATTTCGGGCTAAGCGGCGAAATTATGGCAATAGATGCTGAAACTGGCACGAAGAATTGGTCGCTCCAATTGAAACAGCCGATTTTTGCTAGCCATATTCTCATAGATAATAATACATTCTACATCCCGCTATTAAATGGAGATTTAGCAATATTGAATCCGATTGATGGAACTAGAATTCAGCGGATTCCGATTTCGAAAACCGGATTCTTATTTTCTGGACCGGTTATCAATAACGGTATTTGTTATCAACCTGCGTTTGATGGAACCGTTGTTGCAATAGACCTTTCAAAAATTAGTAGAAATTGAACCTATTATAATTTAGTAGAAATACGTACATACCTTATTCCAAAAAGATAATGTAAAAAGATGATATAATATATAATACCGAAGAAATAGCCACGAAGATAATTTACATCAGGGAAGCCGGATGATACGAAAAGGAAGTAAACGAAAACGCTTCCGGCATCCATTCGAGTTAGCAATCTTCGCGGCAAAATAAGTTAAAGGAGGAATTGAGAAATGAAAAGAAGCGTTGTTAGTATAGTCGGTTTATGTATCGTAGTTCTGTTTGCAGGAATAGGAGTATCCGCAACGGTTCCGGTGAGCGAGGTAGCGAAATATGTTGATAAAACCGTTACCGTTGAAGGAAAGGTTCTACGGGTTGGGAAGTCACCAAGGTCAGAAACCTATTTTTTAAACTTTACACCGCAACGAGGCGGATTTACCGTGGTCATCTTTGCGCAAACCGCAAGTAAATTTCAAACCGCTAAAATTGATATCAATTCGTTTGAAGGGAAAACTGTTCAGGTAACTGGGAAAATAATCAATCATCCGCAGTATGGCCTTGAAATTATCTTAAACGACCCGTCAGAAATTAAGGTGGTTGCGGGAACCGCTAGCCCACAAGTTAGTTCATCGGCAACGACCGGCACGAAATCGGCAGGGGCTGGAAAAATTATTTCTGTCGCTGATGTAGAAAAATATCTTGACCAGAGCGTAACGGTTGAAGGGAAAGTTCTCAAAGTCGGATATTCTGCTCGGTCGAACACCTATTTCCTTAATTTTACTGAACAGCGGAACGGATTCACCGTCGTTATTTTCGACCGAGTAGCGAAACAGTTTGAATCGAAAAAAATCGATCCCTATTCATTCCAAGGGAAAACGGTTCACGTGACCGGGACAATTGTTAAACCGCCGCAGTATGGGATTGAGATTATTCTCGATAGTCCGGA
This sequence comes from bacterium, assembly GCA_026416715.1. Classification (NCBI taxonomy): domain Bacteria; species bacterium. Next base: position 35,871 of record JAOAEQ010000025.1, on the reverse strand, counting down.
GAATATAAAAGTAAAAAATTAATGTTAAATGCCAAACTCCTAATATCAAATCAGTATGGAATGACCTGATGCCAAATATTGTTAGAGTTTAAAATTTAATGGTTTATTTGACATTTGAGTGTTGATATTAGGATTAGTTTTATGTATTTTTTCGAACCATATCTTTTGACGTTTATTCCGCTTTTTGTTGCGGTTGATGCGATAGGGTTATTGCCAATCTATATCTCGTTAACCGAAGGAGTTACGTTTGAATTGCGAATGAAAATTCTGTGGCAATCGCTGTTAACTGCAACGATTGTCGCATTACTCTTTGTTTTTATTGGCAGATGGATTTTTTCCGTTCTCGGGGTAACCGTAGCAGATTTTAAAATCGCTGGTGGCTTGATTCTGCTGGTTCTGGCGATCATGGATTTGTTGAAAGAATCTACTGAATGGCGCGTAGGGAAAGAAACGATGGGGATTGTTCCGATTGGTGTCCCGCTTATTGTCGGACCAGCGGTGTTAACCACGGTGATTATGTTTGCGGATATCCACGGAATAACCCCAACTTTAGTTTCGTTACTTTTGAATTTGGCGATTGTCGGTATCTTATTCTATTACGTGGATACAATAATTGCGTTTATCGGGAAAGGTGGCGCGAAAGCAGTATCGAAAGTTATCAGTTTACTCCTAGCGGCGATTGCAGTAATGATGATTCGGCAGGGACTACAAGAGTTTATCAAATAGGGCTGAATATCAAAATCCGAATTTCACACAACTCATTTTAATCTTAAATAGACACCATCACAGGACTACTTGCAACTTGGATTGATCTAGGTAATTTGCATTGTGAGTTTTACAGTTTACGATGGTTATTTTGCGTGTTGCCGGCGTAACACTTCGTTAATCATATCCAAATCTCGGTTGACTTTCTCAAGTTTCTCTTCAACGGTTTGTGGCAGATATAATTTCTCTTTTAGCACCGCTATCTGCTGTTGCGCTTCCGTAGCGAATTCTCCGGTCGGTTTCACTTCAAGATATTTCCGATATTCAGCTATTGCCTGTTCATTCAGGTTTTTCTGTTCATACGCTATTCCGAGATAATAATGCATTTCTGCATTCGTCGGGGTTAGCTGAAGTGATTTGAGACCGGATTCAATTGCAGAGTCGAATTGGCCAGCTTGAATATATGCTAGCGTCAGATTATGGTATATCTCCGGAACATCAGGTTTGTATTCTAATGCTTTCCTATATTCATTTATTGCCGTCTGAAAATCATTCTGGTCAAACGCAGCAGCCGCTAGATTGAAATGTTTACCAGCTTGCTGTTTGGGGTAAGCCACAAAATAATAAACCATGAGACAAATTATCAAAATAATCAATAATACCAATCGATATATGAGATATTTTTTCATGGGATATATAACTAACCTTTCAGTGAATAGTATAATTATACCGCAATTTTGCGCATGTTTCCGGATAATTCTATCAGTTCTTGTAAAAAAAGCAAATTTTGTGTATACTATTTTCACCGTAGTTAAGAAAATTTTTTATCAACAGATTACACAAGTTTTAAATTGAATTCCAGCGTGAAATGAATGACCGCTGAAATTTAATTTAAACCGTAGGTAATCTTAATTTTTATATGAAAATTGGGATAAACCAATGGGCGTTTGGAACTAGAAATTTAGCTGAGAGTTTTAAACTCGCAAAACAAGCCGGATTCGAAGCGATCGAAGTGAATTTTACTGATACCGGAGAGATAACCGCAAAATCTACAAAAGCGGATATGCAGAAAATTAAACGGTTAGCGGCTCGAACTGGTATCGAAATCAGCAGTATGTCTACCGGCTTATTCTGGCGATATTCCTTTACCAGTGATAAAAAGGAAGAACGGGAGCAGGCGAAAAAGAATGCAATGAAATTACTCGAATTAGCTTCGTATATGGAAGTGAGCACTGTTCTGATTGTTCCCGGTCATGTCTGGTCATTTGCCCCGGAAGCCGGGATTATACCTTACGATATCGCCTATGACCGTTCATTGAAAGCGATATCTGAACTTGCACCGATCGCTGAACAATATCAGGTTAATATCGGGCTTGAACATGTTTGGAGTAAGTTTCTTTTATCTCCGTTAGAATTCCGGGATTTTATTGATAAAGTCGGAAGCAACTATGTTGGTGCATATTTTGATGTTGGCAATGTTCTCTTATATGGATTCCCGGAACAATGGATCCGTATTCTTGGGAAACGAATTAAAGCGGTGCATTTCAAAGATTTTAAAATTGATGTCGGAACCATTCATGGTTTCGTTCCGTTGTTATATGGTGATGTCAATTGGCCGGAAGTGATGCAAGCGTTCGGTGAAGTAGGTTATAATGGGTATGTAACCGCAGAAATTTTCCCTCCGAAACATCATGCGGAGCAGATGATTTTCGATACGGCAGCGGCTATGCGAAGAATCATTGGTAGAAAATAATATTAATATACTTGGAACATTTCAAGAACAAATCGTTTGTTTTTCGGGGCTTTAGCTTACGGTAAATCGCCCGTTAGGTCATGAAATTTTAAATAGAATAGAAACGACTCAAGATGATTCCCAGGCGGTGAACGCTTGCTGGGAAAGTGTTTCGAATTTGGAATTGATTTTTTGAGGTTAATTGTTTGGATACAGTTCAAGGGGTACAGAATTTAACGAGCGGATTAAGTGCGCTTGATTTCTGGTTTGTCGGTGGAGCGATTGCGCTCTTATTCATCATAGCCTATTTCAGTGGGAAAAAAGAGGAAGATACTGAAGATTTCTTTCTCGGAAAACGTAGGGTTCCGATGATTGTTGCGACCTTATCCTTTGTCGCAACGGAAATCAGTGCATTAACGATTATCGGGGTTCCCGCAACGGGTTATCGCGAAAACTGGCACTATCTCCAGTTTTTTATCGGCTCGGCATTATCTCGAATCACGGTCGCTTTTTTATTTATCCCCGTGTTCTTTAAATATAATTGCACTACTATTTATGAATTTCTGCAGCATCGGTTCGGTATCCAATCACAATATTCAGGTTCAATATTCTTCTTCGTTACTCGGTTAATGGCTTCCGGCGTACGGTTATATGCTACTTGTTTAGCGGTATCAGTTATCATGGACTGGACGTTAGGTCAATCGTTGCTACTATTTACTGCGGTAAGTATTATTTTTATTGCGTTCGGTGGAATTAAAGCGGTAGTTTGGACTGGTGCGTTTGAAGCGACAATGTTTTTCATTGGCGGGATAGTTTTAATTGGGTATATCTATTCGCAGATTCAAGGCGGACTAGCTGAAATATGGCGGATTGCTGGTGAAGGAGGTCGCACCAGTTTATTTAATTTAAAATTAGATATCAACGATCCAACTACTTTATTAATTGCCGTGCTAAACGGGTTTTTCGGTAGTTTAGCTGCGTTCGGTACCGACCAGGAAATGGTTCAACGGTTACTTACTGTTAAAACCAGACAACATAGCCAGCGCGCGATTATTTCAACGATAGCAGGAGTTTTTCCGTTAGTATGTATTTATTTAGCGGTCGGAACCTTATTATATGTTTTTTATCAACAGCGGCCGGAACTGCCATTACCGGATAATTCTGATAAAATTCTCTCTCATTTTGTCCTCTATTCGCTTCCAGTGGGATTAAAAGGATTGATATTAGCAACGATTATTTTAGCTAGTATAGATTCGCCGTTGAGTTCGTTAACCTCCTCGTTTGTAACCGATATATATCGTCCGCTAATGGTAAGACATGCTTCCGAAAAACATTATCTCTGGATGTCACGAATCATGATCATTGTTTTCGGATTGATTCTGATGGGAATCGCGTTCCTCTGTAAATTCTCGGAAGGGATTCTATGGCTAGCATTTAAAATTACTTCGGTAACCTACGGAAGTTTACTAGGCGTATTTTTATTAGGAATTCTAACGAAACGGGTAGCGAATAAGGCGAATATTGTCGCTATGGTTGTTAATGCTGCCTGTATGACAATACTCTTGGTGTTATCCGAGAAAAAAATAATTCCCATTGGATGGAGCTGGTTAATCGTTATTGGAACCGTGTTAACTTTTATACTATCGTATCTCCTTGGACCTATTATGGATAAGCAGAAAGCAAATTAGGGTACAACATGTTTGTATACCGAACATTCAATGGTAATTAAATGGTATAATAAACTATCGATTATAAAAACTCATAATATAACCGGGAGGATATAAATCTATGTTAAAAATCGGTATCATCGGTACTGGCACTATGGGTCGATTGCATGCGCAGTCATATTCTCGAATTCCAGGAACGAAACTCATCGGATTCGCTGACCCTATATTAGAGTCGTGCATTCGATTAGCGGAACAGTATGATGCAAAAGCAACATCCAATCCGGATGAACTGATTAATAATCCGGAGCTAGATGTTATTGATATTTGTACACCGACACCATTTCACAAAGAATATGTTTTGAAAGCTGCAAAAGCCAAAAAACATATTTTCTGTGAAAAGCCGATAGCGCGCAATCTACCTGATGCAATGGAAATGGTTAAAGCAGTTAAATCTGCCGGAGTTAAGTTTATGGTCGGTCATGTTCTCCATTTCTTTCCGGAATTTGTTACGATGAAACAGTTGATAGACCACGGAAAAATCGGGAAGCCTGGGGTAGTGCGCACGAGTCGAACCGGAAGATTCCCGCGAGCATCGAATGATTGGTATGCGAATATTCCGATGAGTGGCGGAGTCGTTCTCGATATGATTATCCACGATTTCGACTGGTTAAACTGGTGTTTCGGAGAACCGAAACGAGTTTTTGCACGCGGATTGGTTTATGATGGATTAGACCATCTCGATTATGCGCTGGTAGTTATTCGGTATAAAAATGGGGTTATTGCTCATGTTGAAGGGAGCTGGGCGCAACCGGATACGTTCAATGTAAAAGTTGAAATTACCGGGTCGAAAGGGCAGATTGATTTTGTGATGTCCGATTCGATGCCTGTGAATATTATGGTACGGAAATCGGATAAAGGAACGGTTGGCGTAGCGGTTCCGGAGAGTCCGTTAACCGATGACCCCTATACTGCGGAAATCCGACATTTTATCGATTGTGTTGTCAATGATAAGGAACCGGCGATAACCACAAAAGACGCGATCGGCGCATTGCGAGTGAGTCTAGCGGCATTAGAATCAATTAAAACCGGGAAACCGATAGATTTGTCATAGATGGTTCCCCCGATTTCGATAGAGTAAGTACCCAGGGGCAAACACTTTTGGTTACCCAGATGAATAAATAGTTGAATCAAAGTAATCTATTTTTTATGGAGGACAAATAGTATGGTTAAAGTAGGGATGCTCAGTTTTGCACATATGCATGCGAATAGTTATATTACTTGTTTAAAATCGCTACCGAATGTTGAAGTGGTAGGCATTGCGGATGATAATTCAGCTCGCGGGAAAAAGATCGCTAAATTACATCAGACCAAGTTTTTTTCGAGCTATGAGAAATTACTAGACACTGACATTCATGCGGTAGTCATATGCAGTGAAAATGTGAACCATAAAAAACTTACCGTTATGGCAGCGAAATCAGGTAAACATGTTCTCTGTGAGAAACCAATATCCGTTTCGGTAAAAGATGCACAAACGATGATTGATACCTGTGAAAAGCAAGGAGTGCAATTGATGACAGCATTTCCCTGTCGATTCGCTCCGGCAGTGGTTCGGGTTAAACAAATGATTGACGAAGGACGAATCGGTAGAATTCTTGCAATCAATGGGACGAATCACGGGCGGATGCCAGGCGGTTGGTTCATTGACAAGAAATTAAGTGGAGGCGGTGCGGTGATGGACCATACGGTTCACGTAGCGGATTTAATGCGCTGGTTTACCAAATCTGAGTTTATTGAAGTTTATGCAGAAATAGATACCCGATTTTACAATTTTACCATCGATGATTGTGGTATACTGAGTTTGAAAATGGATAATGGCATATTTGCGACGCTCGACCCGAGTTGGTCACGACCAAGCGTGTATCCGACATGGGGTGATGTAACCATGCATATTATTGGGACTGACGGGGTTATCTGGTTGGATACGTTCAACCAGAAAATGGCGTTATACAATAACGATGATGTTCGCCCGAATTGGGTATATTGGGGTTCGAATATGGATTTGGAAATGATAAAATCGTTTATTGCCGCCATTGAACAAAATAAACCAGTTCCGGTAACCGGATACGATGGATTGAAAGCAATGGAAGTAGCGCTTGGTGCTTATGCTGCAGCGAAGAAAAAAGCACCGGTTAAACTACCGTTGGAAAAGTAATAATATAATTTTTAACCGCTAAGACGTTAAGTTAACTTCATTAAGAAGACTAAAATATATGTTTTTCTTAGCGGAGTTGGTCTTGCTTAGCGCTCTTTGCGGTTAAATTTTTATTATAAGGAGTCGATACTGGTATGGCATCATTATCAACGAAGTTTTCGAAAATACGGGTCGGTATCGTCGGGTGCGGTGGTATATCAGGATTACATTTTGAGGGATATAAACAGAATGGTGCACGGATTATCGCCTGTGCGGATGTGAACGAAGCGGCAGCGCGAACAAGAGCGAATCAATATGATTGCGTGCCGTATACTGATTATCAAGAAATGTTAGCAAAAGAACAATTAGATGTGATTAGTATTTGTACTCCTCCGGCATTTCATAAAGAGATCGCAATACATGCATTGAAGAAGAAGATCCATGTACTTTGTGAGAAACCGTTAGCGATGAATGTTGCGGAAGCGAAAGCTATGGTAGTCGCTGCGAAAAAGTATCAAGTATTATTAATGACCGCATTTTGCCATCGGTTCCAAACGCCAATTGTTGCGATGAAGAAACTGATTGATTCCGGGAAACTGGGAACAGTGCTGATGTTTCGGAATCGGTTTGCGGGAAAATTCCATAACGTTGACCAAGTTTGGTTCTCAAATCCGAAACTAGCCGGCGGTGGAGTGTTTATGGATACGCTTGTTCATTCGGTAGATATATTTCGGTATTTCTTCGGCGAAGTTGCTTCCGTCAGCGGGAAAATCCATACGTTCAATAAGAAAATTAAGGTCGAAGATGTTGGAATAATGCTCCTGAAATCGAAATCAAATGTCATTGGAACAGTGGAAGCGAGTTGGGCGACTCCGATTAGTGAAGCGATTGTTGAAGTTTATGGTTCCGAAGGAACCGCAATTTATAGTTATAACAAAAACGAATTACGGTATTGGCTGGCGAAAGATAAAGAATGGCAGAGACCGAAACTAGAGGTTCCCAGCCGATTTACACTCGAAATCGAAGATTTCCTGAAAGCAGTTGCTACTGGTTCAAAACTTCGGGTAGATGGCATTGATGGACTGCGCGCGCTGGAAGTTATCGAAAAGGCCTATAAAACTGCGAAAAACATCTGTTGTTAGACTACATTGCAATGGAAAATTATCGGTTCTAGTATATTTGTGTCATAGTTTACCTACCGCGAGTTTTCTACTCTTGACAATCGGCATAAATCCATTTTACATAATAAAACTGTATTGTTTGTATTGTTTGATAGTTCGTTCGTTATAAGTGGTATCGAATCCATTTGCCGTTTTCGGGAAATCGTTCGAATAGGTATTCCCCGTTATATAAACATTTCCAAATAGATCGATGCGATATTTCTCCATACACGCTTCTACTAGCACCGAAAAAGTTGAATATATCAAACTTGAACCATTCGCAATTAATGTTGAGATGAAAAGTGAATTATGAGTTGTGTTGAACGCTCCGGGAGTAACTGGAAAATTAGCGGAACCAGGTTGTCCCAAAATAAATGCATTTAATTTTACACCCTGTGATAGTTATCAACATTAATGTTTTTACAGAATTTATGGTAAAAAACACGATAACTTACAAAATCACTAGTACCGCTGAGAGTTTGAATTGAGTCCAGTTTAGACTATATGCAAGTTGGGTTCACAGAGAGCAGATTGCAATAAGAAGGGAAATGAATTTAATCGGTGATTGTGTCAACGACATGGAGAAGAGCGACGATAATAAAAATGGTTTCATCGCGGTCGAGGTTAACCGAATGATTGATTTGAATCAGTTGCTCAATCGCTTGAAGATTGAGTTTGATATTGTGAAATGGATCGGCATTTACGGTTTGACGCGCTTGGTTCGAAACGTAATCAGAAATAATCTGGGTTACTTTACTTAACGCAACCACGGTATTATCATATTTTTCTTGACCGAATTGGTCGATCGCTTGTCGAAACGATTGGGTAATCAACTCGAACTGCGATACCGGGATCGGACTTTTCCGACTGGTTAATCGGCGTTGCATCCATCGAAGTTGTTTAGCGACCCAAGCGTCTTGACCATAGGGATCAAGTGCAGAAACTTCATAGAAATCATCTTCATCACCGAGCAGTTCTGCCAGTGAATCGAGTATCTGCCGACGAACTACCCGTGAAGAAAATAAATCCAATCGTTCAAGTGCGATAGGAATTACTCGGGTATCGTGAAGTTTAACTAACGCATCTACCAAGGTTGGGAACACTTTCGGATCACGTTCGCCAGTTACCATAGTATATAGGGTATCAATCGCTCGCGGGTCACCAATTTTCCCTAAAGCTTTTATGATTTCAATTTTCAGATAGAGGTCACTTTCAGGTAATTTTTGTAATAATGGTTCTACACTTTTCGGATGTTGCGAACGACCGAGCGCTTCCGCCGCTTCAGCTTGAATATTCTCTTCCGGCGAATAAAGTTTCGAAATGAGAATATCTACAGCACGTTCATCTCCGATTTCACCTAACGCTAATACGGCAGATTCACGTACTTCGGGACTGCTATCTTCAAGTGCATCGAGCAGTTCATCAACCGCTAATGGACTCCCGACTTTCCCCAACGCTTTACTTGCTTTCAACCGTGTTTTCTCTTCTTTACTCCGCGAAAATAATATGAGATGATAAAACAAACCGAACCAATCTAATGGATTTAGTGTTCCTACTTGACGAAGTACCGTTCCGACACTAGCAGTTTTCGTTTCTCTAACTTCCGGTAATAGATATGAGGTGATAAAAATCAATCCGGCTGAAATGAGAAATAACATTTGCAAATCACCGAGAACAAACGTACCGATAACTAATTCATAATGAGCTAACAATTTAGTGAGATACCCACCGATAATTGGGGCGATGAATCCGACTGCGCCGGTAATCGCTGCCCAGAGTGACATATATACTGCTTTATTTTTGCGTGGCGCGGCACCGAGAAATAAATTGAATGAAGCGAGATTCATCCCTGCAGAGATAATACCGCCGAAAAAATGCAGGAGCGGAATAAGAAAATAATTTTGCGGTGTATTAAATACCCAAAATATCGGGAAAAAGGTTATTACAATCGTTGCAAGTTTAACAATAAATTTGTTTCCGAATTTATCTGCTAGATAACCCCAGACCGGCGAAGCAAGAACCAGCATGATCGTATTAATCGCAACAAAAATATAAATTTGGAAATAAGGGATTTTAAGTTCATCGATCATAAATACGGCATAGAACGGTCCTGCGATTCCGGTAGCAAATGTCCAGCAAGCATAGAATAGAATTAATCGCATAAACTGAATGTTCCGCAATGGTAGTAAATAAAATATACGCAGATTGAGTCGATGCGAGGTATCAATACGATGTGGTGGTTCATATTGCCAGATGAAACTGATAGCGTTAAATATTGCAACAACCAAACCTGTTCCGTATAAAATCAAAAATCCGGTATTCCCCTGTAGGATATCGAGCGTTTTTCCGGCGATGAGTCCGATAACCATTCCCACCATATTCATAATCACATTCCGATTTGCAAAATATTTACCACGGATATCTTCCGGTACCATTTCTGACATCCAGGAGTTCCACGCTGGCCCGGCGCAGGCAGAGGAAATACTCGAAACTAGCATGATGAAAAATAAATAGGGAACCTGGAATTGTTTCGGCAGAAATAGTGTTAATACCGAGAGACTTAATACAACCCGAGCGATTCCAGCGAGAATGGCAACGTATATTTTTCGACTCTGTAATCGTTCTACCCAAAGTGAAGCTATCGGTTGAAACAAATTCGCTAATGCCGGGATGGAAAATAGGATTCCGATTTGCGGTTTCGTTGCGCCAACATGTAAGGCTAATCCGGTTAAAATCGCGCCACTCGTTAGATTACCGAAAATTGTTGCTAGCGTTCCTTCAACTGTGGACGCTCGCATTCCTCGTAAATATTGAAGTCGGGTCGATGGTGCAGCTGGTATGGATGGTTCTGCTATCGCTGAATCCGATGACATGAGCAATTACAGTAATGTTAGATGTCCAATGCAAATGTCGAATCAATGTCAAATATCACATTTTAAATATTTAATTTACAAGGTTAAGTCATTTGCCATTCATGTGACATTTAGCTTCGGGCATTTGCATTTAGTTAGCGAACGAACTTTTTACTCTATCAAAAAACCCTTTACTAATCGAATCGAGATTTTCACCGCGCGATTTCGCAAATTCTAATAGTAGCTCTTTCTGTTTTGCGGTTAATTTCGTAGGAATTTCTACAACGACTCGAACATGTAAATCTCCCATACCCTGTCCATGGAGGTCTGGAATACCTTTACCTTTCAGGCGAAACAGTTTATGACTCGGAGTTCCCGCTGGAATTTTCATTTTAACTTTGCCATCAAGTGTCGGAACCTCAATTTCGGCTCCGAGAACTGCTTGCGTAAAAGTTATTGGCACTTCACAGACTAAATCATTTTCATGTCGTTCGAATATCGGATGCGGTTTTACATTGATTAATACATACAAATCACCCGGTTGCCCTCCGCCGGGAGCGGATTCTCCTTCGCCACGAATGCGGAGCCGAACGCCAGTATCTACTCCGGGATGGACTTTAACCGATAATGACCGGATATGTTCGACCAATCCCGTTCCTCGACATTGCGGACAGGGGTCGGTTATAACTGTTCCATGGCCACGACATCGGGTGCAGGTTTGTGCGAATGTGAAAAACCCTTGCGTATATCGCTGCTGCCCTGAACCATGACAGCTTGGACAGGATTGCGGGCTTGTTCCTTGTTTCGCCCCGGTTCCGCGACAGTCAAGACAGGTTTCATGTCGCGGAACATCAATTTTCTTTTCCACGCCAGTCGCTGCTTCTTCAAGGGTTATTTCTAGTTCGTATTGTATATCGGCACCACGTCGGATCGTCCGCCGGGTTCGACGGCTACGTCCACCGAAAATGTTGCCTAATCCGAAGAAATCTTCTAAATCGCCGAAAATATCCGAAATATCACTGAAATGATGGAAATCCTGCCAAGTGAAACCACCAGGACTGAATGTACTGCGCACTCCTTCGTGACCGTAAGCATCGTATCGCTGTCTTTTTTCCGGGTCGGAAAGGACTTCATACGCTTCACTAGCTTCTTTAAACTTTTCTTCCGCTTCTTTATTATTCGGATTGCGATCCGGATGAAATTGCATAGCTAGTTTTCGGTACGCCTTTTTAATTTCATCAAGTGAAGCGTCTCGAGAAACTCCTAGAATTTCATAATAATCTCGTTTTGTCGTCGCTACCATGTTAGCGTATTGTTACACAGATTATATAAGATAGATTACATAGATTATTAAAGTCGAGGTAATCTATCATACAATCTGTGTAGGTTATTTCTTATCATTTTCTACGTTATATTCCGCATCTACAATATCTTCTTTTTGTTTTTTATCTTCTGCCGACGGTGCACCGGATGACGGTTCTTCCGATGTCGGTTGAGTCTGTGGTTGTTTTTTTGCCGCTTCAGCATACATGAGTTCCGCAAGTTTATGCGATGCTTTAATTAAATTATCAGACTCCAGTTTGATTTTTTCTATATCATTACTTTCGATAGCTTTTTTTAAGGCATCAACTGCTTGCTGGACATTTGCTTTCTCTTCCGCAGAAACTTTATCACCATATTCCTTAAGGGTTTTTTCTGTGGTATAAACAAGCGTATCCGCATGGTTCTTAATTTCAATCGCTTCCTTCCGTTTTTGGTCTTCAGCTGCATGTTCTTCCGCTTCTTTAATCATTCTCTTAATTTCTTCTTCTTTTAAACCACTAGACGCTTCAATTCGAATACTTTGTTCTTTCCCGGTTGCTAAATCTTTTGCGGAAACATGAACGATTCCGTTAGCGTCAATATCAAACGTCACCTCGATCTGCGGGACACCACGCGGCGCTGGCGGAATCCCGACTAAATCAAATCGACCTAGCGTGCGGTTATCTGCAGCCATCGGTCGTTCGCCTTGCAGAACATGGATACTTACCGCTGGCTGATTGTCAGTAGCCGTAGAGAAAATCTGACTTTTTCGAGTCGGGATTGTCGTATTCCGTTCAATTAATTTCGTAAATACACCCCCCAGCGTTTCTATTCCGAGAGATAGCGGAGTAACATCGAGTAATAGTACATCTTTTACCTCTCCCGTAAGTACGGCACCTTGAATCGCTGCACCGATAGCGACAACTTCATCCGGATTAACTCCTTTATGCGGTTCTTTTCCAAAAATCCGTTTAACCGTCTCTTGGACTAACGGAATTCGGGTTGACCCGCCGACGAGAATAACCTCGTCAATATCCGCCGGGGTAAGTTTCGCATCTTCTAGTGCCTGTAAACACGGTTGAACTGATTTTTCAACTAAATCGCCAATAAGCTGTTCTAATTTCGCACGGGTTAACGTGATATTTAAATGTTTCGGACCAGTAGCGTCAGCGGTGATAAACGGTAAGTTGATATCAGTCTGCATCGTGGAAGAAAGTTCACATTTTGCTTTTTCAGCAGCTTCTTTCAATCGTTGCAGTGCCATTTTATCTTTCCGTAAATCTATTCCTTCCTGTTTTTGAAACTCATCAGCTAACCAATCGATAATCCGCTGGTCAAAATCATCTCCGCCTAGATGCGTATCTCCGTTCGTAGATTTCACTTCAAATACTCCTTCCTCTCCAATTTCGAGTATTGAAATATCAAACGTGCCACCGCCAAAATCATATACGGCTACTTTCTCATTCTTCTTTTTATCTAATCCATAGGCGAGAGCGGATGCCGTCGGTTCATTGATGATACGAAGCACTTCCAATCCGGCAATTCGACCAGCATCTTTCGTTGCTTGCCGCTGACTGTCATTGAAATATGCAGGAACCGTTATCACAGCTTTCGTCACTTCAGTTCCGAGAAAATCTTCTGCAGTTTGCTTCATTTTTTGCAGAATTCGAGCGGAAATTTCCGGTGGTGAATATTGCTGACCCGCAACTTCAACGCGAACATCACCGTTTGGACCGCGAACGATTTTATAGGGAACCATAGCAATTTCACGAGCAACTTCATCAAATCGTCTGCCCATAAACCGTTTGATCGAGTAGATCGTATTCTCCGGATTTGTTATCGCTTGACGTTTTGCGAGCTGACCGACAAGCCGTTCACCAGTTTTCGTAAACGCTACTACCGACGGTGTAGTCCGTTGTCCTTCAGCATTCGGAATAACTTTCACTTCGTTACCTTCCATAACGGCTACGCAAGAGTTTGTCGTACCTAAATCTATTCCGATAACTTTATTACTCTGAACTGCCATAAAAAATATTCCTCCTAAACTTCTATACATCTGACCCCCGCTTTACGCTAGACCGCAGGGGTATTGAGCTGTTAGCCTTAAAAGGCGAATAATCTTCCGCCGGAAGTTACATAGATTTCCTTGCTCCTAATCTAGTTCTCCCTCAATCTATTTCTACCTCATTTTGCGCAATATCAATCGGCTTTTTGCTAGGTTCAACACTTCCAGGAACCGGCATTTTAGATACTTTCACCATTGCCGGACGGATCACTTTATCGTTCCATAAATATCCTTTACGAATTTCTTCAATAACCGTATCTTCCGGAAATTCTGCTGTCGGGACAACCATGACCGCTTCATGGAATTGCGGGTTGAATGGTTTTCCAACGCATTCCATTTGCGTTATGTTATGTTTCGTAAGAATATCAATAAACTGCTTATATACCAATTGCATTCCTTCTGAGAAAGAGGTATACTCGTTCGGTATCGAAGTTAACATCGCAGCTAATGCACGATCGAAATTATCTAATACCGGCAGAATTTCTTCTAAAATCTCCTCATGCGCAAATTCGCGCCATTCCGCTTTTTCTTTATTGATTCGTTTGCGGAAATTATCAAAGTCTGCTGTGGTTCGTAACCATTTATCTTTCAATTCTTCAATTACTTTATCTTTATCCGCGATGATTGCTTCAAGTTCCGCAATTTTCTTTTCCAACTTCTCACGTTCACGTTTGTCAAGTTTCGGTTTATGTTTCGGTTCTTGCATAACTTCGGCATTCGCTTTTTCCGGTTCAGGTTTTTTTTCTGTATCCGATTGCGGAACAGTTGAACTTGATATGGTTTTATCAGGGTCTACCATAGGGTTAGCTCTCAATCTCCTTTAAAAATTAGATGAGATCACAATTTTTCCTAAACAATATATTTTATCATAAACTACTGAAATTATTAAGGAAAGAAATAAGGAACGAAAGAATGTAAAACATAAAACCGTAAAAACATACGGAATAAATGTTTTCGTTTATCCGTTTTTCATTCTTCCGTTTTTCGGTTTACTTTAGAATGTATTGAAGCGAAATCCCGTTCCGTTTGAGTGGGGTTAAAATAGTAGCCATCTCGCTGAACAACGTCTCAAATAACGTTTTCTCACGAGGTCGAACCGTAACCACATCAGGTTTCCCAGGAATATGAGCGAGTTCTGCTGCTCGGTCTATTGCGGTTTCAAGATTGCCTAGTCCGTCAATTAATCCGGCTTCTTTCGCCTGTTGGCCGGTATAGATTCGTCCATCAGCCAGTTGTTTTATATATTCTTCAATATCGGAGGTTGAAACTTGGAGCTTTTCAGTGTCCGATATTCCTACCCGCTCTTTCTTCTGAGATAACATAACTTTACGCACCGCTTCTTTTCGATTATCAACTACAACCTGATAAAACTGTTGTTGAACATTATCAATCAATTGCTGTAAATATACCTGTTCTTCTTTCGTCATTTTGCGAAACACCGAACCGGAATCTTTAAATTTTCCGCTTTTAATCGTGGTAAACTGTAACCCGATTTTATTTCCTAGTTCTTCTATATTGAACATTTCCATCACCACACCAATACTACCGGTTAACGTTCCTGGATTCGCAATAATTTCATTCGCAGCACAGGCAATATAATATGCGCCGGATGCCCCTAAGTCCGCCATAGACGCTACGACGATTTTTCCCTCTTTCCTGAGTTTTTTCACTTCTTGATATATCTCTTGTGCCGCACCAACTGTTCCTCCTGGACTATTGATACGCAAAATAACTGCACGAACCCTCGGGCTATCTTTGTAGCGGTGCAATAAGTCTATATACGGTTGCGATTGATATATTGGTCCCATAACTTCAATGACCACAACTTTTTTCCCTGAAAGAACCAGCGGTTGTTCCCCACTAATTAATATCAGCAGGAAAACAAGCGCAACAATTCCTGCGATAAATAAAATAAAACAACCGAATCCACCAATTAACCACCATCTCTTTCTCATAAAGGTACCCTCCTAACCTCAAAATATTATATATATTATCACTTATGTCCGATGAAATTCAAAGTGTAAGATATAATTCTTTCGATCTGGCTTTAGCCGAGGGTTTATTTGGTGAATGAGGTTTCTCGATTGTAATGGATTATGCCCACAAAAGCATAATCTACAATCCTTGAGCTGAAGCTCGGTTGAAGCCATTGACTGTGTATAAGTTATTGAACACCGGTGTATATTCTATACCTTTATTTTAACACATTATTAATCGCAAAGATAAGTGTTCCATAACCAAGCGGTAGGAAGAGATAGGATGCTTCTAGCCATTACAAAAATAAAATAGGATAATCGTCGTTATACTAGCTGATAGACTATTCTCGTAGGAGACGATTTTAGTATATAATGATAATGCGCTGAGATTCTAATAAGCATACATAAACTCAAAGAGTATATTTCTTAAAAAGAAATGATTTTGGTCAACGGATACTATTGTTTAACAGACGGTTTTACATTTTGATATTCTGAGTTTCGGATATTCACACGATGCGGATATTAAATTATTCGGTCACTAAAGAGCGCAACTGGTTATTGCAATTGTTACGGCCACGCCGTTCGGTTGACGATACCACAATACGGACAGTCCAGCGGATTATTAACGATGTGCGGCGAGAGAAAGATATCGCGCTGATTAAATATACCAAACGGTTCGATGGTGCGCAATTAACTCCAGGGACACTTCGGGTTACTACCAAAGAGCTCAATCTTTGCTATGAAAATGTTACCGGTCAATTTATTCGGGCAACCGAGTTTGCGATAAAAAATATCACTGCGTTCCATAAAAAACAACTTCGCCATACGTGGTCGTACAAACCGCAACCTGGTATAGAACTCGGTCAAATATTTCAGCCGATAGAAAATATCGGCGTATATGTTCCTGGCGGCACCGCGCCGCTCGTTTCGAGTCTACTCATGTGTGTTATCCCAGCACAGGTAGCCGGTTGTTCCCGGATAGCGGTGACAACCCCGCCGGATAAATTCGGGAATATTAATCCGTTTCTGTTAGTAGCAGCGGATTTACTTCGTTTAGATGAAATTTATAAAGTTGGCGGAGCGCAAGCTATAGCTGCCCTTGCTTATGGAACAGAAACAATTCCCGCAGTTGATAAAATTGTTGGACCTGGGAATAAATATGTTACCATCGCTAAAAAGCTGGTGTTCGGTACGGTTGATATTGATTCTCTAGCAGGACCGAGCGAAATTATGATTATCGCTGATGAAACCGCTGATGCGAAATATATTGCTGCGGACATGCTTTCGCAGGCGGAACATCAGTTTGATTCCCGTGCCGTTCTGGTTACTGATTCTGCAGAACTAGCGGAATCAGTTAAAGTCCAACTCCGTCGGACAGTCCGAAAATTAAATCGGTCGAAATATGCGTTACATTCGTTACAGTATTATAGTGGTATAGCGGTGGTATTGAATTTAGAACAAGCGGTTGAATTAGCCAACTATATGGCACCGGAACATCTAGAGATTATGACTCGAGAACCAGAAAAACTATTGGCGAAAATAAAACATGCCGGTGCGATTTTCCTAGGGAAATATACTCCGGAACCAATTGGGGATTATATCGCCGGACCGAACCATGTTTTACCAACAGGTGGAACTGCGCGGTTTTCGTCCGGTTTGAATGTAGATGAATTCCTGAAACGGTCGAATTATATGAAATATTCGAAAGAAGCGCTCCGGAATAGCGCGAAATATGCACTCGAATTAGCTGAAATTGAAGGATTAGATGCGCATGCGAAAAGTATCCAAATCCGGTTACAAGAATTGATTCAATAGCGTTAGGTAATAAAAAGATTGTTGGATTAAAGGCGTGAAACTAGGATTTCACGCTTTTTTATTTTATAGTTCAGCTTAGAGCAAACGGGCGATACCCTTGTTCGTTCTAACGTCCAATAAGTAACTGGTAGATCGGAATACCTATTTCTGATTTCTGACCAGCTATCCGCCAAAAGATATTTTCCGGGTAACGAATTTTACTTGGTTAATGTTTTCCTTTCATTGACAACGATGGCGTTCTGCGATAGACTATCATTAATAAATAATGGAGGTAGTTTAGAACAGAATAAAGAAGTAAGAATCATGCAAACACGGGAAATAGTTAGTAAAATTCCTCCCTTGTATCTCGCGATCATAATCATCATTCTAACTACATTCATAAGCCTTACTTACAGTGGAACACCGGAACTGCGGTCGTTATATATTTATAGTTGGGGTGACGGAACATTCTTAAACTGGACAGAAGTTTCGACTCTGGTTAATACCGCTCGAACCTATCATTTTAATGCTATTGTTCCCGAAGTGCGGAAAGTAGGTGATGCATACTATACGTCATTATACGAACCAAGAGCGAATAATCCGGCGGTGAACGATCCTGACCCGACGTTCGATGCATTATCGGCAATGATTAAACTTGCCCACGATACTTCCGGCGGGAAGAAGTATATCGAAGTGCATGCGTGGCTGGTTGCGAACCGTATCTGGAAAGGGTCGTTATCCGGCGCACCTGCTGGCCATATTCTCTTAACACATCCGGAATATATGATGTATGATAGTAGCGGAGCAACATCTAATTCTGAAGGGTTTTATCTTGACCCAGGGATTCCTGCAGTTCAGGAACATCAGCATAACGTTTTTATGGATGTCGTTAAACGCTATGATGTCGATGGGGTAGTACTCGATTATATCCGTTATCCTGGGAATACCTGGAGCTATAATACGATTAGTATCGCGCGGTTTAATAAACTCTATAATCGAACCGGTACTCCGACAACAACGGATGACCAATTCGACCAATTCCGTCGCGATAATATTACTGCGCTAGTAAAAAAACTTTACGCCAATGCACTCGAAATAAAACCGAAAATTAAAATATCTATCTGTGCCATTCCTTGGGGATATACGACTACGGATTTCTATAGTTCATCCGCGTATCTCGATGTATTCCAAGACTGGAAATTGTTTATGGAAGGGCATTTTCTCGATTATTTATCCCCGATGATATACGACCCAGATTCTAACCCGACACGAGCAGCGCGATATCGAAACTGGAATTTAGCGTGTATGAATTGGAGTGGTGGCCGGCATGTATATGTTCTACAGGGGAGTTATCTCAATTCAATTACCGAAACTTATAACCAACTTTATTATTCGCGATATACTGCACATACGCAAGGACTGCAGATATACCGATACGGTTATGCAACAAAAGCTGGCGGTAGTGAAGATTATCAGTTATATGCCTATTTAACCACAACGTTATTCCCAGATTATGTTATCCCACCAGATATGCCGTGGAAAACATCGCCGACAACTGGGATTATTAAAGGGACGGTAACCTATGGTAATGTTGGGGTTGATGGAGCGCTCGTAATGTTATCTTCCGGAACGACAGTATATGAGATAACCACGACGGATGCGACCGGGTTCTACGCCTTTTTCAATGTAGCTACTTCCCGGAAATATACCATTCTCGCTGACGGTACCCACTGGGGATATGCCTATGCAAAACGGAGTACAATGAACGAATCGATTATGGCTGGTCAGATTCGGAATATCAATTTTAATCTCGCGTATATGAACAGTTACGGTGCGTTTACGGTTAGTAGTGATACCAGCAGATGGTATTTCGCGACGTATGGGGATGCGATTTCTCCCGGCATCCTTTCTTGGGGCAATACGTTTAGCGGTCAATCTGGCATCGTGATCCTTACGCAAACCGGAGGGCAAAAAGGGAAACTAACCCAAATTTTTTCTGTACCAAGTTCAGGATGGTATACTGCAATCGCTCGAGTAGCTACAGATGTTACGGATGCAAATAAACGACAGAAAGTATATCTCTATCTACAGGAGTTAGATAATTCATCGACAATCGTTGCGACTGGAAATGTTGTAGTTCAACCAGGGAACGGTGGGTTTAGTATAGCGAGTTCATGGCGAGAATTAGCGATATCTTTTTATGCACAGAATACGTTATTAGCGGTGCAATTTGTTGGAATAAATCCGGCAAATAGTGGTATTACCAGTAGATTGTATCTCGATTATATCTGGGTTCTAGATGGAACAATACTTCCTTCAACCCCGGTAGTTATTAATAATAGTAGTTTCGATGCAGGTACAACCGGCTGGATGGTGGATATCTACGGTGATGGAACCGGGCTTGGGAGTTGGAGTCAAGTCAGTTCATGGTTCGGGCGTACTGGCGTGTTGAAAGGAACACAATCTGGTGGTGAAAAGGCGAAATTGAGTCAGTTATTTGCATTCGCAAATGCTGGATATCTAGCTTCCGGTTCGGTTTGGCTCTATAGTGGAGCGGGGAACATCAATGATAGTCAGAAAGTTTATTTATATCTCTATAGTTACGATAGCGGGTATAAAAAAATTATTGAAAGTGGAAATGCGGTACTGCAACCGGGGAAATGGGCGCCGAATCAATGGCGACAATTACAGTTCGTTTATCCGCCATTAACCAGATATAATGCGGTGCAGGTGGTTGGGATTAATCCGAGTGGTAATCCAACCCAGACTATGTATTTCGATACAGTCGAACTGAATCAAAACTAGTTGTTCCATGAATGAAATAGCACATAGCAAATCTCAATACTCAACACTCATACTAAAGTAATAGTTTAGTTATTGAGAAATATGATTTGACATTAAAAATTTCTAGAGGAGGGTTCCATGCATCTGAAACATTTTTTAACGATTATTGTTTTGAGTTTTAGTCAGATTAGTTTCAGCTATTCAGTAGAAATAGTGGTTGATAACACTAGCACCGGATTCAGTTACATCGGTGACTGGACGGTTGCTACAGTTTCCGGCGATAAATATGGTGCAGATTACCGGTATGCAATTTCAACGTCAAGTTTAGCAAATGCGACCGCGTATGCTATCTGGCGACCGACGATTCCAACGACAACTACCTATCAGGTTTGGATATGGTATCCACAAGGAGGAAATCGTCCGATTGACGCGCAGTATTATATATACCACGATGCTGGGGTTAGCTGCTTTTATACGAACCAGACGATTCATGGCGGGCAGTGGAATTTACTTGGTACCTTCAGATTTTCAGCAGGGACTTCAGGATACGTTAAACTTACCAACTATTCGAAACAGAATGGCAAAGCGGTTATGGCGGATGGGGTTAAATTCAGTTCGTTTCAATTACCGCCGATGCGTTCTGGTGGCGAATTTCGTGCATACTGGGCAGACGCTTGGGGTGCAGGACTACTTACCGCAACACAATGTTCAGCCATGATTGACACTGCCCGGCGATATAATTTCAATGCAGTTCTGCCGCAGGTTCGTCGTCGTGGTGATGTCGCTTATCAATCGACATTTGAAAATTATTTTGGTGGGTTGAGTCCATCAAATTTTGATGCGTTATCCACATTGATTCAGTATGCACACGATACTTCCGGTGGGAAACCATATATTGAAGTTCATGCGTGGATGGTAACCTATCTTTGTGCGACGGTTCGACAGGCGACAACAGATACGACTCGCCATGTATATTATACCCATCCGGAATGGTTTACGAGAAGTTATACCGGAGCGACCGCTTCTGGAACTTCAATGTTTCTTGACCCAGGGGTTCCGGATGTCATTAACTATTTAACTGATGTATATCTCGATGTCGTGAAACATTATGAGGTTGATGGAATTCATTATGATTATGTTCGGTACGACGGTGCTGAATGGGGATATAATTCGATTGTTAGCACCCGATTCCATCAAGAATACGGCTATGCCCCGCCAACTACGAGTAGTCAAGCTGGTTGGTCAACTTGGTGCCAGTATCGGCGCGATGCGGTCATGGCATTAGTTAAAAAAGTATACGCACATGCGATGGAAATCAATCCGAATGTTAAAGTTACCGGCGCGTTGATTACATGGAGTCCGGCACCAAACCCGAATGGTTCCGGATATTCTAGTACCGCGCCGTATTCCGATGTGTTTCAAGATTGGCAATATTGGATGAACCAGCATATTTTAGATGCTAGTATTCCGATGGCGTATTTTGACGATGATAGTTATCCGACAACATTTCGGAACTGGGCTTCGTTTGCGGTAAACAGCACCTACGGCAGACATGCGTATATCGGTCCTGGGGTGTATCTCAACACTACGACACAAACCGTCCGCCAGATATATTATTGTCGTGAAACCGCTAAAGCGCATGGAATAGTGAACTATTCATATCGTGCAACTAACGATGGTGGCGTTTCAAACACCGCATTTTATCAGATGATGTCAACCCAATTTTATTCGACTGCCACGCATACTCCATCAATGTCATGGAAATCGCAACCGACAACTGGGATTCTGAAAGGTCATGTTTATGGTAGTGCAACCAGTCCTGTTCCATATTATAATGGTCGAGTAGTGTATAAATCGCGAGTGGTTGCACGGAACGAATCAACGTTATCTGCTTGGACAACAACCACGGATGGAACCGGATTTTATGCGTTTATCGATTTACCGCCAGGAAACTATACTATTACCGCATATACTCCTCCAGGTTATGGACATAGTATCCTGCAGTCTGGTAAACCAGTTTTTGCTGGTTTAGTTACCACGGTAGATTTAGATTTTGTTACGGTTCCCGTAGAATTATCCCGGTTTGAGTTGTCTGAAGTTTTCGATAATGAAAATATAGCCGTTCCTCGGGATAATAACTACTAATTTAATCAATTTAACTGACGGTTAAAAACTTTTTAGGCTAGAGCTTGATAAACCTTCTTCAGCTGAAGCTAGGTCGAAAACTGCACTATGAAATTCAAGCAAGATGTTATAGCAACAGTAATAATCATCCTGGGTTGGTATACCATTTCGTTCGGAACAGATTTTATTATTGATGACGGTGACCTAGGATATACCGAAGTCGGGACTTGGACGGTTACCAGTGCATACCCCGGATATTACGGGACGACATATCGTTACGGAAGTCAGAATGCAACCAATACTACCCGTAGTGCAACGTGGCGACCAACGATTGATACCGCTGGGAATTATGAAGTATTCACCTGGTATGTTGCTGGATCGAATCGGTCGAGTACAGCGCAATATATTATTGGTTACGCTGGTGGAACCAATATTGTTACGATAAGTCAGCGAGAGAACGGTAGTCAATGGTATAGTCTCGGGACATATCCGTTTACTTCAGGAACAACAGGATATTTAATGCTAACTAATTATTCCAATCCGACTACCGGGTTAGTTATCGCGGATGCTGCGAAATTCGCATACCAGCCGCCGATGCCAACGCAACCGAACGAATTCCGGGCATTATGGGTAGATGCATGGCATGATGGGATTAAAACGCCAGCGCAAACCGATGCGTTAATTAACACGTTACGGTCGAATCATTATAATGCGGTAATCGTTCAAGTTCGGTTACGTGGAAATGCATATTATCGGAATTCACCGTATGAACCGCCAGCAACAGATTTAACCGCTGGATATGACGGTTTAGCGGATTTGATTGCAAAAGCGCATGATACTTCCGGCGGGAAACGGTATCTTGAAGTCCATGCCGCGTTTGCTACCTATCCGATTTGGGCGTCCAGTATTGCTACGACTGGAACTCCGAAACATCCGTATCTAGCGCATCCGGAATGGGCAAGTCGCGATACCGCTGGAAATATCTTTTCAGGTAGTAACGTTTGGTTCGATCCCGGAGTACCCGAAGTACAACAGCATACGTTCAACGTAGTATATCACGTTGCAACGGCATATAATGTTGATGGCATCCAGTTAGATTTAGTTCGCTACCCCGGAGTAGAATGGGGATATAACACCGTTGCGGTCGCCCGGTTTAATGAAGAATATGGTCGAACCGGTCAGCCATCCGCTACGGATAATACCTGGCGGGCATGGCGACGTCGGCAGGTGACCCAGCTAGTAAAAAAGATTTATGCGAGTATTATTGCGGTTAAACCGTGGGTGAAAGTTTCCGCAGCAACTATCTCTTGGGGGAACACCGGAACCAGTGGATATCTTGATGCGTATAATAATGAATTTCAGGAATGGTGTGAATGGATGAAAAACCATTATCTCGATTTTAATGGAAATATGGCGTATGACGATACATTCAGTGTTTGGTCGAGTAAATGCGTATTTGCACTCGATTCGGCATACGGTCGGCATGTATATAAAATTCTTGGTGCGTATATGAATGCGATTGATAGTACGCTCGCGCAAGCGTCATCGTTACGGGTATATCAAACCGCACGCGGATTACCGCTTGGTGTAAGTTTTTATTCGTATGCTGAAACAAATAACGAAGGGAAATCCGCAAGCGAATTTCAATCTGCGGTGAAATCGCATTTGTTTTACTCCGCAGTCTCGACTCCGATAATGGCATGGAAAACTGCTCCGACGAAAGGATATGTTATAGGAACGGTTACGCTTGGAATCAGCACGGTTGACCGAGCGACGGTATCCTTGAAACAAGGGTTAACTACCGTTGCGGTGACATCAACTGATGGAACCGGATTCTATGCATTTTTCGATATCACTCCAGGTAGTAATTATACAGTTACCGCAGCGAAATCGAGTTATATGAAAACAAGTCCTAGTTTAAGTGTTTCTGCTGGAAATGTTACTACGCTGAATTTCAATTTATTATCTACCACTAAAGTTGAAGAGTGGAATGAATTGAAATAATCGCTTACCGCACGACATTTCTCGCAACGAACGCTCAGAATAATAACCTTAAGAACATAACGGAAATATTTTTTTAATGATTTCGGAGAGCAAGAATTTTGTGATTACAAAATCTGATATTATCAACGGACTACAGAATTTAGGACTTCAGCAAGGAAGTATTGCGTTAGTGCATAGTTCATTACGCAGTTTCGGATATGTTGACGGTGGAGCAGAAACGGTAATTGATGCATTGTTAGAGTCAGTTGGAGAAACAGGCACAATTATAGTTCCGACGTTGACCGGTAATGCGCAACAGAATGCGATAATCCCGCCGGTATTTGACCCGATAAATACTCCCTGCTGGACTGGGATGATTCCGGAAACATTTCGGCATCGAAAACAAGCGGTTCGAAGTCTGCATCCAACCCATTCAGTTGCTGCGATCGGCAACTATGCGGAATATGTAACCCGGAACCATGAAACCTGCGAAACGCCATGCGCTATGGATTCACCATACGGTAAACTGGTTAAACTAGGCGGGTATATTCTCCTCATCGGATGTATGCATAATTCCAGTACACTATTACATCTGGTTGAAGAAATAGCGAATAGTCCGTATCATCTCTTGCCGGAACCGGTTGATGCGCAACTCATTCGATCTGATGGAACCACGCAAATTATCCGCTGTCGGATCCATCGCTGGGGTTGGGAACGCGATTTTAATAAAATCGATTCGCTCCTATCAGATGCGAATATTATGCACATCGGAAAAATCGGGAAATCAACGGTTCGATTAATTGCCGCTAGACCGATGGTCGAACTGGTTCTACGCGAGCTTGAATCCGACCCGCTATACTTGTTAACGCTAGAAGCGAAAAAGAAATGGATTGCATTATCGAAATCCACATGATGAAATCCGGATGTCAAATCAATCTATTCATCATTAAATTATTTAAAAATTTATTTGAATTTTGAACTTTAGATTTTGGATGTATTTATATGTCTCTCTATGCTCTTTCAACCAGTTGGAATGCTAATCGGCATGATAATGGTATCGCGTTAATTCACGAGATACAGCAAGCTGGATTTAACCATATCGAAGCAGAATATCGATTATCAGCGGAGATGCTTACCGACCTAATTTCATTGCATAAAAAGAATGAAATTAACATCGTGAGTATCCATAATTTCTGCCCGGTACCGGATATCCTAAAACGTGAACAGGGTAGTGGTGATGCGTTATTATTAACTTCACTCGATGAAGATGAACGGAAACTAGCGGTTAAATATTCCAAAAAAACTATCGAGATAGCAGTTGAATTAGGCGGGATTCCGGTAGTATTCCATACCGGATATATTCAGGTTCAAGGGCGGCATCGGTCAACCCATCATCTCGTTGAATTGATTAAACAGAATAAAACCAATGAACGAGACCAAGCATATCGAGAGATGCAAATTACCCGGCAGAAATATATCGCGCCGCATTTCGACCAGTTATTACGCAGTCTGGATGAACTGAACGAATTCGGATTCCGTTATGGTATCAAACTCGGAATTGAGAACCGATACCATTTTTATGATATCCCTAATTTTGCGGAATTAGCGGTTATTTTTACCACATTCGCTGGCGGCAGTATCGGATATTGGCATGATGTTGGCCATGGGCAGATGTTCGAGTTTCTTGGGATAAATAAGCATACCGAATTCCTCGATACTTATGCGGATAAAATGATAGGAATCCATCTCCATGATATGGTTGACGACCAAGACCATCAAGCGCCTGGGAAAGGGAACATCGATTTCTCGATGGTCGCAAAATATCTTAAACCGGATACCGTTCGGGTTCTCGAAGTCCATCCACCGGCTCCTGCAACAGAGCTTCGAGATAGTATAGAAGTATTAAGAATAGCTGGGATTTAAGTGCAGTTTTTAAATCCCAATGGCAAAACTCAAATGTCAAATAAATGGCCAATTTCAAATGCTTAAATGTAAATGCCAAATTCAGGTGTTATTGCGAGTGAATCGAATCAATCCCGATACCTTGCTGGCATTGCGAACGGTTTTTGCGAAGCAATCCCAAATCGCAAAAGCAAGATTGTTTTGTCGGTATGTTCCTCGCAATGACAACAGAAGAAACCTTATTTGCAATGCCAAAATGAATGTTTTTTGACATTGGGCATTGGAAATTCATTTGACATTTGGATTTGGGATTTGTTACTCAATAAACTTTCCCATGTTGCGGAACTTCTGATATCGCTGTTCGATAAGCTGGTCGGTTGAAAGGTCGGCAAGCTGGTTGAAATGTTTGATGAGATATTGTTTTAACGTCGCGGCAGTAGTTTCGTAATCTCGATGCGCACCGCCAAGCGGTTCAGGAACAATTTCGTCAATCACCCCGAGTTGCAATAAATGCTGGGCAGTGATTTTTAATGCTTCTGCAGCTTGCGGTGCTTTCGCAGCATCGCGCCATAATATCGCCGCTGCTCCTTCCGGTGAAATAACCGAATAATACGCATTTTCTAGCATTAAGACGATATTCGCAACGCCAATTCCAAGCGCACCACCACTTCCTCCTTCTCCGATAACCACCGCTACAATCGGCGTTTTTAACGATGCCATTTCCCGCAGGTTTAACGCTATCGCTTCGGATATCCCCCGTTCTTCCGCACCAATACCCGGAAACGCACCAGGAGTATCTATAATACATAACACTGGCATCGAGAATTTTTCGGCAAGTTGCATCAACCGTAACGCTTTCCGATATCCTTCAGGATGCATCATACCAAAATTACGCCGGACATTCTCTTTCATATCTCTCCCTTTTTGCTGAGCGATAACCATAATCGCAGTATCTTCAAGTTTCGCAGGTCCAGCAACGATTGCTTTATCATCAGCGAACCTGCGGTCGCCATGGAATTCAATGAAATCGGTTAACATTAATTTAATATAATCCAGCGAATACGGTCGTTTCGGATGTCGCGCAAGTTTAACCCGCTGCCATGGGGTTAAATTCGCATACACTTCCCGTTTAACTGATTCTAGTTTCGTTTCTAATTCCCTGACTTCATCCAAATTATGCTGGTTCCGCGCTTCTTCAAGTTTGTGTTCTAATTCTGCAATGGGTTTCTCAAAATCTAACCAGATGATTTCATTACTCATATCCATTAATTACGGAGGAACTTAAGAACTGAAAAACTGAACAACACATGAGCATACAATCTTTCATGTTTACGTTCTTTCGTTGTTCCGTTCCGATATTTTAACAATCTATCCTTTATTACTCAACCATACGGTTCCCTGCCCGAGCAGATTCTCGATACCTGCGATTAATGATTCTGAAGCGGCTACTCGGCGATTAGGGTCAGTACGGAGTTCAACCTCAAACGATTGATTCCGGAAATTCGTTGCAATATGTAAATAGACTACACAATTTCCCCGATGTTGGTCAAGTAGCGATTTCAGTTTTGTTAACATTTCATCTTCTAAACCGACGGTGGATAACCGAATGTGGATACTAGAAGTCAGTTTCTCTTCAACCTGGTCAATTGGTAACATTGAAGTAACCACAAAATTCAATTTATCGTTCAGGAAATCTACTTTCCCGGTTATATAAACCATACTATCTTTATGTAATAGCGATCGGTTTTTATCGAAGGTTTCACCGAAACATCGGATATCATCCAGATGTCCGGTTAAATCTTCTAATGAGAATATCGCAAACGGTTTCCCGGATTTGCCGATCTGAATTTTACATTGAGTAATAATACCAGCTAATGACGTAACCGTATTCGGTTCGATCTGTTTAATTGATTCCGTAGTTGATTGCGCATATTGCCGGATAATGTTTTCATAGGTGGCTAACGGATGACCGGTTATATAGAATCCTAATAAATCCTTTTCGTATTTTAACAAGACAGCTTCTTCAAATTCAGGGATATTTTCATATTTCACTTCGGTTCTATTCGATTCGGTACCAGACGTGAGAATATCGAAAAACGATGTCTGCCCGAGTTTCCGTTCCTGTTGCCGCTGGGCTCCGATAGCTAACGCAGTATCAAGCGCATGAACTAACTGCGCTCGGTTCGCGCCTAATGAATCGAACGCACCGCATTTGATGAGACTATCAACCACCCGGGAATTAACCACACTCAAATCGACTCGTTCACAGAAATCGTATAAATCGGTAAACTTTTTTTCTTGTCGCGCTTGAATAATCGCTTCGATAGCGTTCAATCCGACATTTTTTACTGCTCCGAGTCCGAATCGGATAGTGGTATCATCTACTACGGTGAAATCAGCATAACTCTCATTGACATCCGGCGGGAGAACCTTAATTCCATGCGCTTTACAATCGTTGATATAGAGCACAATTTTATCATGGGTACCCATTTCACTGGTTAGGAGCGCAGCCATATATTCTACCGGATAGTAAATTTTCAGATATGCGGTTTGATATGCAATAATCGCATACGCTGCAGCATGCGATTTATTGAATCCATATCCGGAAAAATGCGACATTAAATCGAAAATTGCTCTTGCCTTCTGTTCATCAATCTTATGTTTCTTACACCCTAGGATGAATTTCATCCGTTGTTGTTCTATTTTTTTTACATCTTTTTTCCCTATTCCTCGGCGCAATTCATCTGCTTCCTGCATCGAGAAATCCGCAAGTATATTTGCAATTTGCATCACCTGCTCTTGATATAAAATCACCCCATACGTGGTTTCCAGCACCGGCGCTAATTTCGGATGCGGATATTCCACGGCGATTTTCCCATGGCGCCGTTTAATAAAATCATCAATCATTTCACTGCCAAGCGGTCCCGGTCGATATAACGCTAATATCGCAATAATATCGTCAATTCTGCTGGGTGAGAGTTTTTTCAATAAATCCCGCATTCCCGGACTTTCTACCTGGAATATCCCCATCGTATCCGCTCGACTGAATAACGCAAATACTGCCGGATCATCGTAGGTTAAATTGGCTAAATCCAGTTTAATTCCTCGCCGTTTCTCAACCAGTTTAACTGTATCGCTGATAACCGTTAAAGTTCGTAACCCAAGAAAATCCATTTTTAACAGTTTGATAGTTTCGATAGCGTCCATATCATATTGCGTAGTGATTTCTTGGGTACTCGCGTGTTTATAGAGTGGTAAAAATTCGGTTAACGGTTGCGGCGCGATAACGATACCGGCAGCGTGGGTTGATACATGGCGGATTAACCCTTGCAACGAAGTTGCGATACGAATCAACTCCTGATATTGCGGATTGTTATTGACCAGTTCTTTTAATTCCGGTACATTTTTCATTGCCTCTTCAATGGACGCTTTTTCCGGAACCAGTTTCGCTAGTTTATCTACTTCCGCTAGGGGTAGATCCAGGACGCGACCGACATCACGAATCGCGTTCCGTGCTACCAGTGTTCCAAAGGTAATAATCTGAGCGACATTTTTTTCCCCATATTTTTTGGTTACATATTCAACGACTTCCTGTCGACGTCGGTAGCAGAAATCAATATCAATATCCGGCAGTGAAACCCGTTCAGGGTTGAGGAATCGTTCGAAGATAAGACCATATTTTATCGGGTCAATATCGGTTATTCCGAGACAATATGCGACTAGCGAACCTGCAGCTGACCCGCGACCGGGTCCGACCGGTATCCCACGATTTTTAGCGAACTGAATGAAATCCCAAACAATCAGAAAATATGCCCGATATCGCATCTTTTCGATGATTTCTAATTCATAGTTCAGCCGCTGTTCGATTTCGGGCGTAATAGTTTTAAACCGACGCTGTAATCCTTCGCGTGCTATCTCTTCCAGATAGCTGGATAACGTATGGTTTTTTGGCGGGATAAATTTCGGAAGATGCGGTTCATTAAATTCAAATTTGACCCCGCATTTATCGCTAACTTCAATCGTATTATACACCGCTTCTTTCAGTTCTTCACCGAACTGCTGTTCTATTTCCTGATACGATTTAAAATAGAATTCGTCGGTATCGAATTTCAATCTTTCGGTATCGGATACTTTTTTTCCGGTCTGGATACAGAGTAAAATATCATGCGCTTTTGCGTCCGCCCGAGTCATATAATGGCAATCGTTAGTAGCGACGAGTTTAATCTCGAGTTTTTTCCCAAGTTCAACGAGTTTCCGATTAACGATAGTCTGGTCAGGCAATCCGTTCTGCTGGAGTTCGAGATAGAAATTTTCTTTTCCAAAAACGGAAATGAACCGTTTCGCTACCTGTTCCGCTTTATCATCCTGACCGGATAGGAACATTTGCGGAATTTCACCATGTAAACAGGCGGATAACGCTATTAAATCGGTATGATATTGTTCGAGTAACTGCCAATCTATCCGTGGTTTATAATAGAACCCTTCTAAATACGCGAGCGTGGATAGTTGGATGAGATTCTTATAACCCTTTTCATTTTTCGCCAGCAGAATTAGATGATAATTTTTTTCTTTCGAGCCGTCTTCTGCATAGCGAACATTGTGGTCGCGTCTATCCGTCGGGGCAACATACATTTCACAACCGAGAATCGGTTTAATTCCTTTATCCAGCGCTTTTTTATAGAATTCAATCGCTCCGAACAAGTTTCCATGGTCGGTTATCGCTAACGCTGGCATTCGATATTCAATAGCTTTTGCAATCAAACTATCGATCCGGCAAGCGCCATCGAGTAAACTATATTGGCTATGGACATGCAGATGCACGAAATTCGCATGTTCTTTAAGCATAATAACTTTCGTAAATCCCAAATCCCAAATTTCAATATCAAATAAATCATTTGATCAGATAATAAAAACAATTGGTTGATTGAATGATTTGAAGATTTATTTGGATTCTGAATTTTGAAATTTGAATTTATATTAAAAATCTTATCGTGCAATGCCGATTTAGTCAATTGCTTTTTTCACCGAAGATAACCATGGATGGATTCGGTGTATTATGTTGAGTTATTCATCGTTCATTGATGGATATTGAATGTTGATATTATTTTGTCCTTGAAACCAGATACTTTTATCCTTAACCAGAATCTGGGGTAACTACGAACGAGATACTATCTCGTTCGTAGTTACCCCGCTACTCGTGCATGCTGGTTAAAGTCAAAACGAGTTCAAATTCTTGAACCCAGAGGTGTAATGTACATTTGGATTTTGGAATTTGCATTCCTATATGGTAGGGTCACCGCTTTTAGCTTGAATTGGGGTACGTTATTATCCTGCAGGAAGGGCTCCGCTAATACCTCAGGGCAGAATGACATACATCCGGAATATCGTGCTAACTTTCCGTATATTCAAATAATGCTAACCTAGGTGGATACATAGTTTTTCTCTTTTTATGTTGCGCCAGCGTTTTTTAACAGATGCACGATTTTATAGCGACGTTTTTTTAGTGCGTACATCACCGCAGTCATATTCTGATTATCTACCTCATTAACATTTGCGCCTCGTTCGAGGATAGTCTGAACTATCGATGGTGCACTGTTCCGCGATGCATACATCAACGCAGTTAAACCGGAGTTGTCTTTTACATTGATATTTGCTCCTCTTTCTATTAAAGCGTTAACGACTTTGGTACGGTTTTTTTCTAAGGCAACGAGTAACGCCGTTTGCCCTTTATCATTTTTCTCATCAAAATCAATCATTCTATCCAGCAATTCTAAAGCAATTTGAGTTTTGCTATGTTTTATCGCAGTGAGTAAAGCAGTATTTCCGTGGATAGTTTTCGCATAAATGTCAGCGCCTTTTTCGAGTAAAATTTTTGCTATTTTACTATACCCCTTTTCTGCAGCAAGTATTAACGGGGTGTAGCCGAACTTCGTTTTATGTTCTATATTAGCACCGTGTGCGATTAAAGCAGAAACAATCTCAGTATGGCCTGATTCTACGGCGCGGAGCAAAGCAGTCCAACCGAAATTATCGTGCGCTTCTATATCAGCACCATGGTTGAGTAACGACATCAGGATTTCGGTATAACCTTTTTCAGCAGCAATCATTAACGGCGTCACCCCAGAATTATTTTTATCATTCACATGAGCACCTTTTTCGAGTAACGCTTGAACGAGGGTAGTATTTCCGGAATTAGTAGCCAGCAACAGAGCTGACCAACCGTTTTTATCTTTTGCGTTTGGATTCATTCCCGCTAATAAATAAATTATTGAAACGAATGTATCTCGTTTTTTTGCTGCGCGCACATAGAGTAAAAACATATCTTCCTCAAATTTCAAATTCAATTTTTTTACAAATTCCATAGCATTTTCCGAAGTAATACGTCCTGCAAAATAAGCTTCAAACGAAATGAACTCGTTCATCCATCTCGGTAAATTAATGTACCCTTTTACGATTAGTTCATCAGCTGGAATATTGAGTTTCCGTTCTAAAGTCAACGCTTCTGTCAGTACTTTGATTTGTTCGAAATAAAAATTATTAAAATTCACTTTCCACGGCTTATGGTCTGGATAATGAATATATATTTCAGGAGCGATATCGTTTAAAAAATATGTAACCCAGGAAGAATCCGTTGAATTCAGTCTTTCCGCGATTGATTGACCGAGTTCATATATCATTCTTGAAAATTCGATACTAAGCGGCATTGTTACCGTAGTATTGTTTTCTAACGTAATCTGAATTGTACTTTCATATAGGTACAAATTGATTCTTCGTATTGCGGTTAATAATTCATAGATATCAACATTATCCCGCGTCATATTGATCTGTAACATAACTTTTTCCAAAGTGAATAGTAATGGAAACTCATTTTAATTCTCTCTATCTTTTCATTTTCAGTCAAGTAGATTGAGGATATACCATTATATAGTAATCAAATCTTTTATGGTAGGGATTAGGGTTTCTTCAGTGATATTCGGTAAATCAACTTGAATACTCCCATTCGATATTCGAACTTCAAATTTCACCCTATGCTTACTGCATTTCACTTTCATTTGTTTCGCTAATGTAGCTGCAGTATCAGCGGTATCACATTGAATAACTAATTGGTTTTCCTGATAACTCACCTGGCTGATTCCGAGTTGCGCTGCGCGTAAACGCAACCGAACTAGGTCGACCAACGTTTGCGCTTCAGGTGGAAATGAACCATATCGGTCTTTCAATTCTGCAATGGTTTCGTCCAGTTCTGATTCCGAGTTGAGTTCAGCGAGACGTCGGTAAATCCAGAATTTCTGCCGTTCATCCGGAATATATGATGCAGGGAAATATGCCGGAACCGGCAGGTTTAATCGAGTTTCAATTCGTTTCGGCAGTGGTTTCCCTTGCAGTGCGTGAATCGTTTCTTCAACCAGTTTGCAATATAAATCGAATCCAATCGCTTCCAGATGGCCGGACTGCTGCGGACCAAGCAGGTTTCCCATCCCGCGAATTTCAAGGTCACGCATGGCGATTCGGAATCCCGACCCCAGTTCAGTATATTCCTGAATCGCGAGCAATCGTTTTTCAGCAATGTCAGATACGGTATAGTCTTTCGGGATTAAAAGATACGCATACGCCTGATGCCGGTCGCGACCAACCCGTCCACGTAACTGATATAATTGCGCGAGTCCGAACGTATCCGCTCGATTGATGATAATCGTATTCACGTTCGGGATATCCAGTCCGGACTCGATGATCGTTGAACTGACCAGCACATCGTATTGTTTCGCTATAAACGCGAGCATAACCCGTTCGAGTTCTTTCACGGGCAGTTGCCCATGTCCGATAGCAATTCTCGCTTCCGGAACGAGTTTCCGGAGGTATTCCGCAATTGCGGCGATATTCTGAACGCGGTTATGCACGAAATATACCTGTCCACCACGGTTCAGTTCTCGGAGTATCGCTTCTCGGATAACCGTATCGCTAAACCGATGGATGTAGGTTATGATCGGCAGCCGGTCTTCCGGCGGAGTATTGATTATACTGATATCTCGAATCCCAGAAAGTGACATATATAAGGTTCGTGGAATCGGCGTTGCGGTTAAGGTGAGAACATCGACTTCTTTTCGCAACTGTTTCAATTTTTCTTTATGCCGAACTCCAAACCGCTGTTCTTCATCAATAATTAAAAGTCCTAAATCTTTAAACGCAATATCGTTCGAAATCAGCCGGTGTGTGCCGATAACGATATCAACCGTTCCCTGTTTAATTCGGGATATGATATCTTTCTGTTGTTTCCGGCTCTTGAACCGACTTAACATCTCAACGATGATCGGATAATCCGCTAGCCGTTCAGAAAACGTTCGATAATGCTGTTCAGCGAGAATCGTTGTCGGAACCAGAACCGCTACTTGCTTTTTATCCAAAACCGCTTTGAACGCTGCGCGGATCGCTACTTCCGTTTTCCCATAACCGACATCACCGCATAACAGCCGATCCATCGGTTTCGGCTGTTCCATATTTTCTTTCACTTCTTGAATTGCGCGCAACTGGTCGGGGGTCTCTTCAAACAGAAACGACGCTTCAAATTCCCGCTGCCAGATGGTATCTGGTGAAAACGCATGACCGGTAAGTATCTGTCGTGCACCATACAGCTCAAGCAATTCTTTCGCCATCTGCTGGATCGCTTCTTTCGCTCGCTGTTTCGTTCGTTCCCATCCTTTATCTCCGAGATGATTCAGTTTCGGAACTATCCCTTCACCGGCGATATATTTCTGGACACGGTTAATCTGTTCAATCGGAACGTATAGTTTATCTCCGTCAGCATATTCCAGCAGGAGAAAATCACTTTCCCGCTCATCGATATTCATTTTCTTGATTCCGAGATATTTCCCGATACCATAATCTTCATGCACCAGATAATCCCCTTGGGTTAATTCGATAAACGTTGATATCGGCACACCGTCATGGAACCGGCGAAAATGTCGAACCCGTGTATATCGGCTGAAAATCTCACGGTCGGTTATAAACGCTAATTTAATCTCTGGGATCGCGAACCCGGTATGGAGCTGACCAACAGTTACATAGACCGCTGCTGCGCGTTGAACCAAAGGAGCAAAAGTGGTAAGTTTATTATTTTCAGCGTTACCAGAGTCGTTCGGTCTCGGATGAAAACCGGCAGTATGCAGGATTTCAGGTGAGACCTCTTTACTTTTCAACAGTTCATCCAATCGTTCGAGTTGCCCCTGATTATCGCAGACGATAAAGACCGTATATGCTTCGTTTTGCCATTTTTGCAGTTGGGCTATGAATCCGTCTAACTGGCCGCGATAACTTTCCATGGAAAGCATTTTCAGCTCGAATTGCTGTATCTCTCCGATTCGCCGATTCGCTAACTTGCTAGTTCGGTCTTCGATCTGTTCAGGTAGCAGAGAAAGATAGAGTTCAGTTCGCGAAATGAGATATTCTTCCAGTTCAGTGAAACGAGCGTAGAGTTTATCCGGCGCTGAGATACCGGCGGCTGTTAGCCTGTTATTCATCTCTATCTCATTATCATACACCGGCTGAACGTCAGCGGTTCTTTCAGAACTAATCGCGTTATATCGTTCTAGAATTAGTTCTTCGAACTGGGTTAGCTGCTGTTTGATATGCGATATTT
>JAOAEQ010000024.1 GCA_026416715.1 bacterium | reverse complement strand
GGGTTATTCTCATACCACTCTGACGGCAACACCACCGCTATTGCCTGCCTAATCTCATCCTGTAATTCATTACCGGTTTTATATCCTAAAAAAGTTACATTCGAAATATTCTCTTGTTTGACTTTATTTAATAGTTGTTCTTTCTGCTGTCCTTCGCCAATAATTTTTAATTGAATTTCGAGACCTTTAATAGCATCAAGCAACGTTGTTAAACCTTTTTCTTCAGATAATCTGCCAAAATACACCAGTCGGTTTCCTGTTGCCTGATATTCCGGGGTATATCTGCTGGAGTCAATAAAGTTTGGTAGATGAACAAGTCGCCCTTGAAACCCAAGTTGTATCGTTTTTTCCAGCAGAAATTTGCTGGGTGCAATGAAACAATCAATTTTGTTGTAGATATGCAATATCGTATGATGGAGATACATTTCAAGCATATTGATTATACTTTTCATCACTGAATTTTTTGTACAGCGGTTAACGACAACTCGATAGAATCGCTGACCGCGACATTCTTCGCAGACACGATTACCTGATAAATGGGTATATACCGGACAGGTGAGTTTATAATCCCGCAGGGTCATCACTATCGGAATCTGTGCTTTTTTTAAAACATCAATAATTGACGGTGAAATTTGATGATAGATATTATTGAGATGAGCGATATCTGGTCTTTCCAAATTTATTAATTGCAGAATTTTCTGTTTAGCTTCAAAAGAATAGAATATCCGGCAAGTGGTTTTAAGATTCTGCAATACCCCGGGAACAGTGGTGTAATCTACCGGAGAGATAAAATAAGCACTGGATGATGACGGTAGATTCTGCGGATGCTGCATGGCAAAAAAGACCAGCGTATGTCCGTGTTTTTCTAATAACTCAGCAGTAGAAAAAAATGATATCTCTGCGCCTCCTTTAGGATAGAAAAATTTGTTTACCAACAGGATTTTCATATTCAGGTTCTATTGTTTTTTCGCTATTCTTTTATGAACAGCGAGTTCTATACTGAGAGGGTTCGGCTATGTTGGATTCCGTCAATTGTTTTCCATTGCAGAAAAAGTTTAGTGCGGTTCGGTCGGAATATTCGAATTACTGGGATAAATGGCGAGACCATAATCATACCAAGCCAGCACATAAACTTTCTCCGAGTCAGTGTTTTGTGTAAATCCGTTTGTGGTTCCATAGTATCTATGTTATTTTCCCGCCTAAAGCGGGTCAATTGTGTTCATGTTAACCAATACGCCGATCACTTATCCAGGAAATATTTCTGTTTCTGATTCCTTATTCAAGTATATTTGCCATTCCGATATATTGCCTGGACTGGTTCCAAATAGAATATGAGCAAAATCTGCTGCGGTCAACCCATTATCGTTAATAATTGCAGATAACGGATAATTCTCAAGCACTACCCCTTCAGGTGATAAAATAAAGTTCCCGTTACGATATTGAATTGAATATTCACCTAACGGAACGGGCTTACCATTTAACCTAGCCCGCGTTCGGATAAACTCAGGTACAATCGGAACATTATTTAACGTTATATCGGTTCCTTGCGCGAAAAAAATACTATACGGCGGAAGCTGAACGTTTCCAGTTAATTTAACTAGTTGCGGAGTCACCATAGTTCGGTCGGTTATCTTCCCTTCGCTCCCTAATCGAACCGCACGCTGGTCCAAGTTTCCGTTTCCAATTAGCAGACCC
The DNA here is from genome assembly GCA_026416715.1 of bacterium. Taxonomy (NCBI): domain Bacteria; species bacterium. The sequence continues at coordinate 47,861 of JAOAEQ010000024.1, read as the reverse complement.
GGTATTGATCCACGAGCTGGTAGGGTTTTTGTATTATTTGATAGGTTTAACCACAAGAGCCGAACCAGGGTTTGCGGAGTATTTGCAACTGCGAGATACATTTGGGTATCTATTTTCTTGATATTTGTTGCATTCTCTAGGAGACGGGTAAGGATACTCCAGACTTCTAACACCGGAGTGATAATAAATGGTGCTCTTGGTTCTTGGGGAACATACCAACACTGACCCCAACCCCAATCATTAACCGTAGTATATTGTTTCCAGGGAGTTGGATTCTGCGATTCAGGAGCGAGTAAATATTTATGGAATAGACAGTAGTATGCTGCGCTACCAAACCGGACATTGGTAGCTAGTTCTGATACGATCCGAGCTGTTCCAACCGCTCCAGCATAAGTCTTCTGATTGTGTCCAAACGTATGCGAATTATCAACACGTCGAATCGGACCAGGAATATCAATACTAAATTCAGTAATATGAATTTTTATGTTCTCGGGATACTCTAACGCTGATAAGATATCAACATACTGCTGATATTCAGCTCGAACCGACTGAATTAACCGATCACTTAGACAATATTCATTAAAATCAAATTGAGCCGAATCTACGTAATCCTGTTCTAAAAAATAGGGGTATAAATGGGTGGTTATTCCGCCGATAGATTCAGCAAACCCTCGTTTTTTTAACAGGGTTAACACATCAGCGCCCCAGTTAGTAACACCAGCGCGTTGCCCTAACCGGGCAACAATTAATAGTTTGTCCGGAGGAATCAAATCGTCTAGCGAACTAATATATCGCGCAATAAGTTCTACATATTCCTCTGGACGTAACCGTCCTTCCCGGTCATGATAATCTTCATTTCCGAATTCCCAATAAGCTACCAGGTTAGTTAATTTATTACGGTTAAGCCATTGTATCATACCCTTGGTTTGTTGAATAATTTGGTCGACGATATACCAATCAATTGGTTCCTTAACCGAAGATTTTATCGTTCGGAGTTTTCCCGCAAACGCTAATTTCGTAGTCGGTAACTGCTGGAGTATTCGCAGGTTATATTCTTTACAAAATTGGTAGAAGTTTGGATACCCCGGGATAGTATAATCCGATTCCGCTTCAGCTTCATCCAGGAGTAATTCCTGAACGTAGGTACCGCCCGGATACCGAATATAGCCAGTACTCGACAATATTTGCTGCAGCTTTTTCCCTAGGGCTTGTCGAATCGCTGGCAACGTAAACAAGTCGCGGTATTTACCCAGTGTAGTATCTTTTTTCCAATTAATTCCGAGTTGCATCAAGTTCTTGCCTTTCTGCAAATGCTCCCTGCATAATGATAAACATTAAAGGAAACCAAAATCGCGGGGTATAGGTGTCGGTGCCAAAAAACGAGTTTACTACGAGTAATGCTATTAATCCCGATATAGCTCCGTATAACATGTTTTCCGCAAAAATATTTCCAGTTTGTTTATGATTCTTATAATTCTGATAAAGCCAATAAAGGTTTACAAAATAAAATGTCGCGAAAGCTGACAATCCAAGAAGACCGGTTTCGGATAATAGTTTAAACACTAACCCGTGTGCATCGCGAGTAATCAATCCGGGATAACCTAATTTTAACAAAAATTCTGAATATGTTTCCAAGCTGATTGCAAAATTCCCGATTCCACTCCCGATAAATGGATGGCTTGCAAATAGTTGAATCGCATGGATGCCTAAAACCGTCCTACTAACTTCCGCACGAATCACCTCCGGCTGGTTTGATGACATCAAATACCCCACAATCCCTATTCCAAATAGAATGAGAAGCGCAAATATCATGACCGCAGATTTTACCAGGTTGAATCGATCAAAGAGTTTTATTCCCCATAAAATGAATACTACCAACCCTGTTAGCCAAGCCGCTTTTGATGCAGAAAGAAAAATACCAACGATGCAACTTACTATAGTTATCAAATAAAATAGTCGTGGTAAACCCTTGATATTTTTTATCATTCCAATAAGAAGCGGTAAACCTACTACTAACGTTATCGCAATTGTTTTATGATTTCCGGTTAAATATGGGATTTCGAAGATTCCCCAAAAGTTTCCTAGCCAGATTCGATATACTGAACTTATAATGCTTATTAAGGAAACAAGAAATATACTGATACAAAACAGATGATTCCATTGCAAGAACGTAGGTTTAGTTTTCGAAACCTGAATTAATAAAGTTCCAGCAGCGAGATAATAGGTAACAAAATAAAATAATGGGAATCGGAAAAAATATTTCAGACTTAAATCTGCAGCAAGAGAATTTGATATTGACACCAGCGCAATCAAGAGAAAGATAAGATATGCGGAAATTCCTTTAATTCGTAATTGTGAAAAGGTTTGTTGCAAGAATATTTTTCCCAAAATATACCAGAGAAAAATGAAACCTAATCCTAAAGCAACAATATCCGATAAAGGTATATTCAGGTCGCCATAAACCAGCTGTAATGATACAAATGGATATAGAAAAAACAGGAGCACTAAAAATGGATTAATGAGATACTGTGGCATAAGACCGCCTCAACATGGATCGTTTCTTATAATTTACCTTCGAGAATAGTTTCAAATAACATTTCATAGTTCCTCACTTGTTGCGAGATATCAAAATCGTTCGCCCGGCGCAACCCCTGTTTAGCGATTCGGCGACGTAACCCATCATCGAGCAGTAGTTGTTTCATTGCTTCTGCAAGCTGGTCTGGATTGCCTTTCGGAACCAAGCGCCCGTTGATTCCATCGGTGATAATTTCGTCCGGACCTGAAGGACATCGAGTCGCAATTACCGGCACACCGCACGCCATCGCTTCAATAATAACATTCCCTAATCCTTCCCAGGAAGATGAGAGGATGAACAATTGCGCCCGCGCCATATATTTAAATGGATTTTGTTGAAACCCGAGAAACGCTATTCGGTCGTTGATATTCAACGATACCGCAGTTTGTTTGAGTTCAGCTTCTAGCTCGCCTTTCCCAAAGATAATTAACCTAGCCGGCATCGTTTTAAGTAAAAGAGCAAATGCGGTTAAAAGAAGTTGAAAATTTTTCTGTCGCGTTAATCGACCGCAGGAAATCAATATCGGAATATCCTCTTGAAACCAAGGGAAAACAACCGGTTCCCGACTTAATGTCTGAACCCGTTTTATATCAATCGGATTATAGATGACAGTGCATTGTTCTGGTCGAGCTCGAAAATTATTCACTAAATCAACCTTTATACCTTCAGAAATACAAACAATGCTGTCCGCTTCCGGATACAATCGACGAATGAACCAACGATGCACCGATTGCCAGTTCTGTTGCGTTAGGTTTTCACTTAGATAGTTCCGCTCTGAAATAACGAGCGGGGTCGATACATTAGCAATTTTTCTCGCAAGCAAACACATCCAGTTCGTTGTCGTTAGAAAACTACAAATCAAATCTGGTGCTATTGATTTGAACGCTTGGGCTAATGCAATAGGAATTCGCAAATTACCCCATCGTGTTCGTTTATTCAGCGAAGTCAGGTTAATATCAGCGGGGAGTTCCGTTCGGTAATCGGTTCTATTTTCAAAAACTAGTAACTGCGGTTGAAACCGGTCTCGATTGAGATGCTCTAGGAGTAAAAGCATAACTTTTTCCGCGCCACCACCGACTAATGACGGAATAATAAATAATATCTTTTTTTTCGTTCTATGGTTCGACATAGTTCATTTTTGTGCGAGAATAATGTCGCTTACCAGAAGCCGAAAAATCTTTTCACCACGTATCCCGGCCGGTACATAACCTAAAATGGTTTCAAATAATTTAGATTTATACATCCAGATACGAGCCCCTTTTTTGCACCCCAATTTCACAGAAATACTTGCGGCAGCGGGAAGTGTTATAATCTTGTTGAATTCATTTCGACTGATTAATTCGATTAACTCCTGAAAACTATATTCTTTTAAATGTAGTCCTTGAGCCGGAGTTCCTTTAGGAAGAAAATGGCGGCTAACATCATACGGACCGATAAAACGGTTCGGCGTTACGGTAACCAACCATCCGCCTGGTTTAAGTTTAGATTTACATCGAACAATAAAATCATCAGCTTCATCTGGTACAATATGTTCCAGAACATTATCATTCACGACTATATCGAAACTATTATCCGGAACCAAGTTAGAGTCAACTGTCATAATATCCGACATGTACAGCGTAACACGATTGGTAAACAAGTTCGTTTTAGCTAGCGCGCGTTGAATCCGTTGCTGGTCAAGGTCTAGTCCGACAATCTCAAATCCTTTTTCTGCTAAAGCAATAGCGAGATTTCCAGTGCCACAACCGACTTCAAGAACCTTACGTCCCTTTGTAGGGATTGATTCAATAATCGAACAGAGATATTGTGCCTCTTTGGTTTCAGCCGGGAATCCGCCTGGATAATTCATCTGGATTTCAGTAACTTGCGCATATGCTTCTTGCAATAATTTCCTTCGCGCAGCGGAGTTTTTCTCGGTTTGTCTAATTTGTTGAGCAAACGTCCGTTCTACTTCATAATGGTGTTGTATCCAAGGTGGTGGTTCGAGACGATTCGTTCGGTTACGGTTCCAATAGATATTGAGCATATTAAACTCTACATTGAGTGTTCTCTTGATTTCCGGAAAAGAAATGTAAGAAGAAAATCAGCAAACCTAAAGCACAGGCGGAAACTATCGTTGTTGATGCTGCGATTCCGGTAACACCAAACCGTTGCATAAAGAACCAATTTAAAACAATAGTCGCTACGGTGCGAAATAGTGAGAGATATAATAGGAATTGGGTCTGTTTTCTGACTAAAATCGCTCGCACATAAATCTGGGATAAAAAATAGGGGGTTAAACTTAACACAAAAATCCCGAATACTTGCGCCACCTCGTTAACCAGCTGAGGTTGAAATTTTCCGTACCCATAAACTAATGAAACAAAAATACCGCGACCAAAGTATAAGATTAAGGTTAACACCAATCCAATCCCACCAATAATTTTTACCGCCTGAATTACCGCTTGTTCTAACCATTTTGCCGAAGTATTCTGGTATCGTTCACTCCAATGGGCAAGCAATGTTACAGTGAACCCGCTCGTAAAAAAAGTTACCGGAATCATATATAATCGGTCAGCATATTCTAGAATAGAAACGCTACCGCTACCAAGCCAAGACGCCATCGCTTTATTAATGATCGGAGTAAACGCCATAATTGCCATTCCGACAAGTTGGTATCCAGCGATGTTTAGAAATTTAGCGAAAGTCGGTTCCCAATTGAACACAATCCGAATTCGAAATAACTGTAACTGTCGAATCAATAAGAAAAGAAGTCCTAATCGGAAGACTTCTCCTATCACATACCCTAAAGCGATTGCATGCACTCCCAGTGATTCTTTAAATAGAAAAATAAATCCGAGCGTTATAACCGCACGCAATGCTGGGGATATTGCCGGGATAACAAAAACTTTATATGCATTCAACGCACCGGATAAAATGCTCGTCCAGACTAGCAGAACAATTAAAGGAATGGTTTCTAACAAAAGCTCATAGATTAAGGTTAATCCATCACTCGAAAACCGGGTTAGTACCGATAACAACGGTTTGATAACCACCAGAAATATACCGGATATCGCGAGTAACCCGATTGCGCTTAACCCGAGAATCCGTCCGACAAAAACGCTGATATCTTCATCATTTGCTTTTTTTTCCGCAATAAATGGAACGATAATGCTTTCAAGAACTGGGGCAAAGATGGTCGCTAAATAGATAATTAAACTATAGGCAAAGAAAAAGGCATCGGTATCTGTTCCAACTCCATACCAGGCAGCAATAAAAAAGGGAATAAGAAACCCTACCGCTTTTCCACCGGTAGCAAAAAAGGTGGTAACTAGGGTGTCGCGAACAATCGAATTTTCCTGAATTCGGATGATACAATTTTTTATGTTTTGAAACATTATTTATGTGTGCATGGCTTAGGCAGGAGATGATGGAACTACCTTATGTATTCGTAACAAATTATTATTGATTGTCAGGCAATGAAATCTCGCTGCAACATTTAGTCCGTAAGCGATTGATGATACTAATTGTTAATCTCCCGGCTACCGTTAGCGGTTCCTGATTTTCCTTTAAGTTCCTGGATGAGCGTAAACAACTGTTGTTTGTTTTCGGTATCCAAGGTTGCTAAATACTCACGAAAATAACTGATAAATATCGCTATCCCTAACGCCAGCACGGCAGTGGTTATGACAATCAGAATTCGTTTCGGTTTCGCTTTTTTATCCGGCACTTTTGCCGGAGCAACAATTTGAATCGATTGCGTATCTTTCGCTTCGCTTACGCGGGCAAGTTCATATTGCTGGGTTAATAATTCGAACACCGTCTCTTGAATTTTAACTTCACGGAGTAATCGCGCTAGTTCTAACCCTAAATCGGGAATCTGCGTAAGCGGAATATAAAACGAATTCTGGATTTTGCGGTTGGTTGCTTGTATCTTCTGCTGATTTGTTCGGGGCGGAACCGTTCCTTCAATTTTATCGAGCTGTCGTTTAAGTTCCGCTATTTTTGCTTTAACCAGCTTAACCCGAACATTATCTTCGGTAGCGAAACTACGCAATATCCCCAGTTCAGTTTCTGCGGCAATCAGCTGCCCTTCTAGTTCAGCTGCACCAACGACCATCGCTTTCGTCTGCTCATCGAGCGCAATCATTTTATGTTCCGCTTGGAAATTTTTCAACTTTTCCTCCGCAGTTTGTAGTTCCCGTTTGGTTTCTGCGATTCTCTTTTCTAAAAACACGCGCATTCGTCCAGCGTTATCCATCCCAAGCTGACGGGTAAGTTTATCGAGCTCGTCGACATAAGCATTCGCTAACGCTGCAGCTCGGTTCGGGTCTTTATCTTCAACGGTGATTTGAATCAGCTCCCCTTTTGTTTTCTTGATGAGTGTATGGTCAGCTAGGCTGATAATCGTATCTTCACGATATCGTGTTTTATATACCTGCATCAGATTAAATCGGTCAATCAAGGTTTCAGCGATAATTCGGCTGTTCAATATATCAATATAAAAATCTGCTGAACTCGGAATACCGAGAAACGATGCGGCAAATGCGCCCATCTGTCCGGAAACACCTAAACTACTCAATATTCCCGCGGTATTTTCTGCGGTATTCGGCGGGGCGATTAATGCGGTTGCAGAATATATTTTTGGTAACAGTAAACTAATAATTATTGAGGTAATCACCGCTATCAGCCAGAACCAAACAATAAACCGACGGTATCGTATCAACGGACGAAGATAATCAACTATAGTTAAATCTTTTTCTTCCATACACTTGCTTCCGAAAGCAGCGAATGAAAACAGCAACTATCACGAACAACCCTTGATGCGGTGTATTCGCAACTATTCGGACTATTCGGAATATTTTATATTTTAACTAAAACGCCGATACTGACAGCTATCTGGTACAGTATCTGCGTAATATCTTTCGTGTTTCGAACCCATTCGGTTCGGTCGAGACGGCGCGGAACTAAAATGGTATCACCGGGGTCTAGTTTTATATTATAAAATCCACCAGCTATCCACCGATGCTGGTCTTTATCCCAGGTAATCCGACCAAATCCTTTTTGTTCCCGGCTATGTACAGTACCATCAGCTCCGATAATATATATCTGCCGTTCGTCCGCATCCCGTGTCATGCCACCGACTTTGGTTAGATAATATTGCACAGTTCGATTTGGTTCATAAATGACCGAAGTCGGATTATATACTTCTCCCATGATATTCACATGTCCCGGAGTTTCCGGGATATATAGAGCATCATTTTTTTCTAATTCAATATCATTTTCCGAGCCTCTCAATTTTTCGAGGGTATCGAGTTTAACCACCATTCGCCCTTCAATAGGAACCGTTCGAAGTTTTGCTAATAATTGCTGTTGCAATGCGAGTGATCGCTGTTGCGCTGCTGCTTCTTCTTTATCCAGCGCACCGCTAACCGCTAACGCAGACATAGATAACAGCCGTTCTTCCTGCTCGCGAATCAGATTATTCAATCGTTTCCGCTGTTCAACCTGCGCACTTTCTCGAGTAAACACCGCTCCTTTTAAATATGCTTTCTCGGTATATCCGCCCGCACGTTCAATCAATGAACTTAATCGTTCTCCCTTTTTAACCGGATAATTTCCCGGAAACCGTACTTCCCCGGTGATGGTTACATATCGGTCGAACTCAAGTTCCGGTATCGGGCGTACGACGAGATTATCATAATCCTGCAATACAATATTATGTTCTGGATTATCGCGCATCGCTTCTTCCAGATCCACTTCTAACTTTTGTGTTTCCATACCATCTTGGGTAATGATACGACGGGTTATTTCAGCGTTACGCAGATAAGCGTTTTTCGTGAACCCGCCAGCAGCGGTGATTAAATCTTTCACGCGCATCCCTTCATGCAAACTATATTCTCCCGGCTGAAACACTAACCCGCTAACGCGCACACTTTTCTTCAACCGCGCTGACCATGGGAATATCTGTACACGGTCCCATCGTTTTAATTCAATATTCTGTGTTGCATCGCCGGCGAGTAATTTCCCGAGATGGAACTGAATCCCGACCGGATGCAAATCCGGCTCCTGTAATCGGATAATCTGGCCATATTCCAATGATGGCTGTGGTAAGAGCACATCATAACTGGGAATTAAATCACGAAGTCGCATATTCGGTTTCAATTCATATTCTCCCGGTCGAGCAACATGTCCTTCAAGATAAACTACATTCATTTTTTCTGGCAGTATCGGATATATTTTCACCAAGTCACCATCTTGAAGCAGAAGGTTCAGTTCCGGCTTTACTGCGGTCGTTTCGATACCGGTTAGATTAAAATCCGCGACTATCCGTCTTCGATTCGCTTCCATTCGTTCAACCTGTACTCGTTCGAGATACCCAACCGCAGAAACACCGCCAGCAAGCGCAATCAGTTCCGATAAATTCATCGTCTCTTTAAATTCATAAATCGCTGGTCGTTTTACATGCCCAGCGATCCCCGCAACTTTTCCGATTATCGGGATAAATATGGTATCTTGATTTTCCAGTCGAACATCAGCGGTGCGGTCGCCCTTCAGCAAGAAATCATATAAATCTACTACTTGAACTACTTTACCATTTCGAATCAGTTGAATATTCCGCATTGTTCCCTGTTTGCTCGGTCCACCCGCAGCATATAACGCATTGAATAATGTTGCTAACGCACTCACTGTATAACTGCCAGGGAATCGCGCTTCTCCGACAACATAGACCCGAATCGTTTTAATCCGGTCCATGGTAACCGTCATTTCAAAATCAGTATAATATTTTGCGATTTCTCGATTCAGATATTTTTTTAATTCGCCAAAGGTTAACCCCCAGACATTTAATACACCTATTTCCGGAACCGAAATTTCTCCGTTACGATCAACCGCTACCGGATAGGTTACATTCACTCGACCCCAGATGGTTATCCGGAAACTATCTCCCGGTCCGATAACATAATCTTCACTAACCGGGACGTCGAGAACCGGCGCAAAAGTCGATACCGTCTGCTGAAACGTAGTATATCCGAACTGTTGAATTTCCGTGGAGATTTCCGTTGGGAATTCGCCGGCATAAATCTTTTCGATTTCAGATTTTTCATAGAGCGGAACCGCAGTTGCCGTAGATACGGTTACCGGTGGGAGCAGGGTTTCGAGTCCGAATCCGGGTAAGAGTGAAGTCTCGATACCGTATAGATATTTCGGAAACGGATATCCGGGCGGTACCGCTGGCATCCCAGTAGAGATTCCATATTGATATCCGGATAAAGGCATACCGGTGCTTATGCTATACGGAGAAAATTGCGGAACCGGAAACACCGGAGTCGGCTGGAGTCCGAACGGATAGGCTTGTTCAGAAACTGAACGAGCACTTAATCCTAGGATGAAAATAATGGATAAAATATAATACATTCTTATTTTTCCCATAGAATTTATTTCTCCAATATTATAAAATATATGTAAAATTGTCAGTGAAAATAGGAGAATTGTCAAGAGATAACGCGAGTAACGCGAATTGAAAAAGCAGGATGAATTAAATAATATAAGGGTTATTCAAGGCATTCGCAATCATTCGAGTAAGGTAGATTGATTTATATGGCTCGGAATAAACAACTACTCCGTCATTTAAATATTATCCGATATTTAGACAGCAAATACGGGGTAACAATTCCGGATTTAGTTAGAATATTCGGGGTATCGCGCAGAACCATCGAACGCGATTTAGCGACCTTGAGCGATGCCGGATTCCCGATATACGATGACCTGGTTAACGGGCAAAAACGATGGAAATTTGTTGACGGATATAAGTCGAACATTCCGATGCCGTTCACGATTTCTGAAATATTAAGCCTCTATTTAAGTCGGAATATTTTAGCGATGTTCGGCACCACGTTATTTAGACAGGATTTAGAAACACTGGTTAAAAAAATTGAAACGTTCCTGCCGGAAAAAACGTTACGCTATTTCGACCGATTCCCTACAGTATTTCAATCGCGATATGTTGCGCAGGAACAATATCCATATTTAGCGAAGGTAATGCCGGAACTAGAGCAAGCGATTCTGGATGAGAAAGCGGTTACGATAGAGTATTATTCCGCAAGTAAAGAAAAATGGCGAACTTATCATATTGAACCGTATGCGATATTCCCAACCTATGACCGATTATATCTCGCTGCGTTCCTGCCGAAACATCGGGAAATATTATTATTTACCATATCGCGAATTAGAAAAATCACACCGACAAATATCTCGTTTAAGAAACCAAAAGAGTTTAAGGTTTCCGAATTTATGCGGGATGCGTTCGGGATTATGCGAGGAGAACCGCAGAATTTTGTTGTCCGGTTCAATCAACCGGTTGTATCAGTAGTTAAGTCGCGATGTCAACATATGAACCATACCTGCAAAGAATTACCGAATGGCGATATGATTTTAACGTTATGCGCCTCCGGCTGGGACGAAATTAAATGGTGGATACTTTCCTTCGGTGAAAATGCCGAGGTTATCGAACCGAAACAACTACGCAATGAAATTATAACTACCCTTAAAACCACGCTTAAAAAGTATTCACAATAATTCATCTCCTGAATTTACTAAACTTATATCTCGATGCGGAAGAGCTGAATCCCAATTGGCAGAATTATTTTAACCCCAAAAATTTTTCATTGATACCCATGGATAGTCAATTGGTTTAGAAAAGTTAATTACTCCAAGCGTAACCTTTATTACTAAAATTCTCAAAAATATCTCCGTCCAATAGCAAGAAAGAATGGAGTATAACCAGTGTGGGTTAGACCCACACTGGTTATACTCCAGTATCGTTACCCTATATAACCATATCAATGTCAAATGGAAAAGGCAAAATTGACCTCGGTTATATAGCTTAGGTACCTATGTTGAGTTGAAAATCGGTATATTCCCAGCGTTTTTTCCTTAATACTAGGCGCTTATTTCCCTCCTTCGTTTTCCCATTTATTTTATACTTAATATTTGTTACAGTGCGACCTATCTTGTCGTATCTCTATTTTAGAATAATTACAGAACATAAAATCTGTTCTTGCAATGAGTGACAAAAATAGTGGTCGCATCCATTGCAAGAAACGAGAAAGGAGAATATGTTTATGCCAGTTCATGAAACTATCATTGACCAAACGAGACTATTTGATACAGCAGAACTATCGAATTCACAGGGGAATCATGCCTGGATTCGGGAATTGATAAAATTTGGCGTTATTACGAATCAAATCGCCCGTGATCGGTTCAAGACGGAAACGTTATACAAAACCATGAACGAATTTCTCGGTCGTTCTCGTGGAGAAGTAATTTGTATCCGTGAAACCTTACAGCCGTATCGTTTGGGAATGATACAGCCGGCGCTGGAATCCGTGCTCAAGGATTATACGCATGCATTTCATATCGAATTCGACCCTAGTTCCGACCCGATTGAGCAAGGGTATATAGCCATCAAAACAGATTGGAATACAACGCAGTTAGCGCTCCAGATGGCGATTGATGGCTGGATAACCGCCGACGGACATCGAATTTTAACCCGATATATCACAGAAAGACGCTGGGATGTTATTAATAATTATACGATTAATCCAATTCTATCAATCTTTGCGCTTCCTGACCAGATTCGGTTAGCGGAGCAGATTATGAAACAGCTTATCCAATGGATGAAAGACCATAATTATTATCGCCGAAAAAAGATAACCGCTGAAGGAGAATTTTTATCTATCGAACGAAAATATACTTGGGATGATATTATTCTCGACCCGGCAATTAAACAAGAGATTATCGAGAACGTGGTTGATTTTATTAAGTATATTCCTATCTATCAAGCGAACCGAATCCCGACAAAACGCGGGTTGATTTTCTATGGGAAACCTGGTGTCGGGAAAACGCTAGTAGGGAAAGTTCTTGCCAGTCAGGTAGATAGTACGTTTATTTGGGTTACTGCAGCGAAAATCAAAAATGCGGAATCAGTCACGCAATTATTCCAGTTTGCTCGAGAACTGCAGCCGAGTATCGTTTTCATTGAAGATTTAGATTGTTTCGCGATTGACCGGCATATCCATTTCACTCCGATTCTCGGAGAACTCCTGAACCAGATGGATGGAATCGTTGAAAATGAAGGGGTAATCGTTATCGCAACGACTAACGATTTACAGGTAATCGAACCGGCGTTGAAAGACCGACCGAGCCGATTCGATCGCGTGCTTGAGTTCAAACTCCCGGACGTTGAATTGCGGAAACAAATCATTATGCAAGCGTTACGTGGGAAAACCGCAAATGGGATTAATATCGACCGGATTGCGGAAAAGACGGAAGGGTTCACCGGTGCGCATCTGCATGAACTGGTTATCCTGGCGACCAAAGTCGCAATTGAACAGAAAGATTATGATGAATCGAATATCGTTAAATTAACGGATACGCATTTCGAGTTAGCGTTAAATCAGGTACAGAAAAAGAAGGAAAAAGCGTTAGGATTCTATATTTTATAAAAGCTAACCGCAAAGACGCAAAGGATGCAAAGGCCGCAGAAAATTCAACATGTGGATTGCGAAAGATTGTAATGATGAAATAATAAATTTTTGATTCCGCATAATAATAAATGTATTAAAATCATAAAAATTGTAAAATTTTAGATTTTAATATAGAATTACGCCTAATAAAACGAATTGCACAATTAAATTGGAGGTATAATATGGCAGCAATTGATTTATTATTTGATTGGGCGGCTACTTCTGAAAGGATGCACCAAGTTGTTCTTGCTTGTTTATTAGAAAAAACAAAATTATTGGATAAGCTTGATATAGGTATAAAATGTAATGATATAAAACTAAATATAGAAACACAAAATCGGTTATATGATTTTACAATCATAGTTGATAACAAAAAGCATGTTCATATTGAATTAAAAATTGATGCACCGTTAGAAGAAAACCAAATTATTAAACAAATAAAAAATTTAAAAAATGAAGAAATGTTATTATATTTTCTAATAGGAACTACTCGTTTAAAATGGGATAAAGAAAAGATATTATCGATATGCAAAAAACAAGATAAAGAAAATGTTAAGGAATCTATTGAAACAATTGGCCTTCAAGAACTAAGGGAAGCTGTTAATTCGCTTACAACCAATTCGATTGATAATGATCTCAGAGATTTAGCTGCAGCATACGGAACACTATTAAACAAAATCGAAGATTATACAAATGCATTTACGGACAAAAAATTAGCCGAATGGAATCGGTATGATTGGATAGGTTATTTTTCAACTTTAAATGATAAATTTGATTTAGGAGGCGATTGGGATTATGTTCCTAACCGAAGCGGTGGTTTTATGGGTTTTTGGTGGAAAATTCCCAAAGAAATTGCTGAAAAAAATTTTTATGGATACTTACAATTAGAACACGACAAGCTATGCTGGAAAATATTTGTTAGCGAAAAAAATATGCAATCCAAACTCAGGAATAATTTTTCTACCGCAGTAATAGAAACAGCAATAAAACTAAATCTTGGAGCAAAAAAGCCATCTCGATTTGGTCTCGGAAAAACGATGACAGTAGCTGTTTTTGACAAAGATTATCGAAGTGAGAATACAGATAAAATCGATTGGAATTGGACTAAGGAAATATTTAAAAAGGCCGAGTTGGTTTTAGAAGAAGCAAAAAAGTATTTAAATGAACAACACTAATGTTTCAATCTCAAAAAGCAAATATCTTGCCGGGATGCAATGCCATAAACTGCTCTGGTATTATTATAATGATAACTCTGTGTTCCCGGAGACCGATGCGGCGACGCAAGCGTTGTTCGACCAAGGGCATCTGGTTGGTGAATATGCGAAACGACTTTATCCAAATGGAATAGAGATTGGTTGGGATATTCAACTGGAAGAAGTTGTCGAACGAACGCAAGAGAAATTGCAAGAGCGTAAGCCGTTATTTGAAGCGGGATTCTTATATCAGAATGGCTATGCGCGAGTCGATATTCTAGAACCGGTATCAAGCGATCAATGGGATATTATTGAAGTCAAATCGAGTACGAGTTGTAAAGATGAGCATATTGTTGATGTAGCTTTCCAGAAATATGTCTGCCAGAATGCTGGGATTACCATCAACCAATGTTATCTCTTATTAATTGATACTAGCTATACGCGTTACGGTGAAATTGAACCGCAAAAACTATTCAAAAAGGTTGAGATAACCGAAAAAGTCGATACGATATTACCCCAAATCAGCGATACTCTTACCATGATGCTTGCGATTATCCATTTACCGCAGGAACCTGATATCAAAATCGGTAGCCAGTGTAGTAAACCAAATCCATGTCCATTGCAAGAACGATGCTGGTCGTTCCTGCCGGAAAGAAATGTTTTTTGTTTATATCGTGGCGGAAATAAGATACCAGAACTGTTTAATAGAAACATTTTAGCAATAAAAGATATCCCGGCAGATTTTCCGCTTAATCATAATCAGCAGATACAGGTTAAATCCGAAAAATCCGGCCAACCGCATATCGAACCGAAATCGATTCAGGATTTTATAGACCAATTGGTTTATCCCTTATACTTCCTGGATTTTGAAACCTATAATCCGGCAATCCCGTTACATGATAACTCTAGTCCCTATGAAAAAATACCATTTCAATATTCATTACATCTGGTTAGTCATCCTGGAGGAAATCCGGAACATTTCAGTTATCTCGCTGATGGAAGAGCTGACCCACGACCGGAAATATTAGCTCGACTGAAACAAGAACTCGGAGACTACGGTTCGATTCTAGTCTATAACGTTTCGTTTGAATCCCAAATATTGACCAATTGCGCGAAACGGTTCCCGGAATATCAACCGTGGGTTGAAAGTATTATTCCCCGGTTTGTAGATTTATTGAAACCATTTCAGTCGTTTGCTTACTATCATCCGAACCAAAATGGTAGCGCTTCTTTAAAATCGGTTATGCCAGCGCTTATCGGAAAAGGATATGACGATATGGAAATTAGCGATGGTGAAGAAGCGGGTCGTGAATTTTTGCGAGTTACCTACACCGAAGTTACTCCGGAGGAACAAACTCGCGTTCGAACTGCGCTAGCCCGCTATTGTAACCAGGATACGGAAGGGCTGATGGGCATCTTAATTGCGCTAAATAATCTAATTTCTAACAAATCAGAAAGTCAGAAGTAAAGGGTAAGCGGTAAGACGTCGCAAGAGTCGAGTTAGCTTCATCGTTGATAGACAAGATACAAAAACTTTTATTGCAAAATTATTTTCGTGTAATCCAATTTAACCAGTAGATGTATAATTTAGATTGAACGCTACTTCATCTGTGGGAACGAAATCATCGGCGTTAATCAGCCGATTAAATATTATGTAAGCTGATTCATCAGTTTTTCTATTATGTCCGAACTAAACCCGCGTCGGGCGAGATAAGAATAGATTTTCCGTTTGCGTTTAATCGGGTCTGGTTCGTTCGTATAATTCTTTTTCTTGTTCAATGCAGCGAGTGCTCGGTCGAATTCTGCTTCCGAATCGGTATATTTCGCCAGTACTTCATCAATCAACTCTTTTTCAATCCCTTTCTGCAATAATTCGCGTCGGATTAATCCGAGCCCGCACGGTTTTAACCGAAGTCGGCTTTCAGTCCATTGGAGCGCAAATTGGGTATCATCAAGCCAGCCTCGCTCGGTAAATTCAGTAATCAGCTGTTCGATTAAATCTGGGTTTGTATCTTGTTTTTCGGTTCCTTCGTCCTTTCGTCCTACCGTTCTTTTGTCTTTTATCTCAAGGCCGAACCCATGTTCGTTGAGTTTCTTTCTGACTTCAGCACAGGAATATAATCTTCGGGATAAAAGCCGGAATAGATAATTTTTCGCCCGTTGATATTCTTCCTGCTCGAGGATAGTAGCAAGTTTTTTCGTATCAACTTCAAGTCCTTTCCGTAAACCGAGATTTTCAACCACTGCAGTATCAACGCCGGCATAGAATTGATTATCAACGAAAATCGAATAGCGGTTCCGATGCTTCTTCTGCGGTGAGATAGCCGTTATGGTAGGCATGGTTGGCAAAAAAACAACCATTGCAAATTTAGTATTCTAAATTTTGCAATGCTAATTTAACATTTTACAATGAATTCTACTTTTGTCTGGATTGAATCTACAATAATCCGTCGGGAACTATCTAGGTTTATTCTTCTACTTTAGCGGTAGGCGGTTTCAACCCGAGTTTTTCCCGAAGCTGGGATTCGAGTTTCGCGGCAATATCCGGATTATCACGTAAGAATTTAACTGCGGTTTCTCGGCCTTGCCCGAGTCGCTCAGAACCGAACGAGAACCAGGTACCGCTTTTTTCAATCAGTTTATGGGTTAGCCCGAGTTCTAGTAAATCCGCTTCTTTGGATATTCCTTGCCCGAATAGAATATCGAATTTCGCTTCTCGGAACGGTGGTGCGAGTTTGTTTTTAACAATTTTAACTTTGGTTTCGTTTCCGATATTCTCTTCCCCGGATTTAATCCCGCCAATCCGCCGAATATCTATCCGCACAGAAGCATAAAATTTTAACGCGCGACCGCCCGGCGTGGTTTCCGGACTTCCGAACATCACGCCGATTTTTTCCCGAATCTGGTTCGTAAATATCGCGCAGGTTTTCGATTTACTAATCGCTCCAGCGAGTTTCCGCATCGCTTGACTCATCAACCGCGCTTGCACGCCCATAAACGATTCACCCATTTCTCCTTCGAGTTCAGCGCGCGGAACTAACGCCGCAACCGAATCAACGACAATCACATCAATCGCATTCGACCGAACCAGCGTTTCAACAATTTCCAGCGCTTGTTCACCAAAATCCGGTTGCGAAAGCCATAAATTATCTAAATCTACCCCTAATAGTTTGGCATAACCGGAATCGAGCGCATGTTCGGTATCAACGAACGCTGCGATACCGCCAAGCTTTTGCGCCTGCGCAATGATTTGTAACGCGAGCGTAGTTTTCCCACTAGATTCCGGACCGAAAATTTCAACGATTCGCCCGCGGGGGACTCCGCCGATACCGAGCGCGTAATCGAGTGATAACGACCCGGTTGGAATCGCCGGGACTTCAAGTCGAGGCATCGCTTCTCCCAGTCGCATAATCGCTCCTTTACCGAAATCTTTTTCTATCTGGGAGACCGCTAATTCGAGCGCTTTCTCGCGATTCGATTTAACTTTCGTATCTTTTACATCTTGCAGTGCCATACCCATTTTCTCCTTAAAAAATTTATTTTTTAATAACGAATTATACCACGAAATCAATACAAATCCGAATATCGAAATCCGAAATAAAATGTATATCGTAACCCTGCAAACATTAGAGAGTAAAAACCTAATTCCAGAGAACGGAAAGCAGACGCAACATACGCAGAGAAAATAATCCTATACGATTAATTATATTGTTGTAACATTCATTTAGCGTTTGAACTATGACATTGGACATTTTTTAACGGTGTATATATTGCACCAGAGGGAGAGAGTTGGCTAGAGAACAAGATAACTTCCGTAACCGCAACGGTTCCAAAAGAGACATTGTTGTGGTTCAATAGTTCAGTTACTACCGCATCAAGATTTTTAGAAGAACGAACTCGACCTAGGGTTAAATGCGGGTGAAATTTCCGTTCTTCAGCTCGGATATCTAATTTCCGCAATGATTTTTCAATTGCTGATTGGAGCTGAACGATTTGTTCTTTCCCTTGGGTAACCCCGACCCAGAGAACTCGCGCTTTTTGCGGATTCGGGAAAACGCCAGTTCCCGCAATTTCAAAAGGAAAGACGGATTGTGTTGGAACAATTTCTGCTAAACATCGTTCAACCTTTTCAACCAGATTCGGTTCGATTTCTCCCAGGAATTGCAACGTGAGATGGATGTTTTCAGGTTTAACCCAGCTGATATCCGCATGATATTTTTTTAGTGAAGTTTGGAATTCAGCGAGACGATGATGAATCTCTTCCGGTAGGGGGATAGCGATGAATGAACGAATACGTTGAACTGGATTCATCCGGATATAAAAAACGGATGTAGACGGATTTAAACATTAGTTTGAATCCGTCTACATCCGTGACAATCCTGGTTTAATATTACTATACGATAGTTTGTTCTGTCTGTTTATCGAAAATATGGGTTTTATCCATATTCAACGCGAGACTTCGCATCTCATCAACTTCAACCTTCAGATGCGGTTCAACCCGAGCGATAAACGGTGTTTTTCCGGTCGTCAGATATACATAGAGTTCTGATCCCATCGGTTCTACCACTTCAACTTTAGCGGTGATTGTATTTTCCGGTTTCGCAAATGAAGCGTAGGAGGTATCCGCAATATCTTCCGGCCGAACCCCGAACGTAACCTCTTTACCAACATAGTTGGTTAGCGCAGGATAAAATTTTTCTGGGAGTTTAACTTCAAATTTCCCTTCGTTAAAATAGATAGCGCCGTTTTTCTGAATTAAGGTACCGTCGATAAAATTCATCGGTGGACTACCGATAAATCCGGCAACAAACTTGTTGACCGGTTTATCGTAAAGAGTAATAGGGTCAGCAACCTGATGAACGATCCCATCTTTCATAACTACGATGCGGTCGCCCATGGTCATTGCTTCTACTTGATCATGGGTAACATAAATCATCGTAGATTGTAACCGCTGATGCAGTTTGGTTAATTCCGTGCGCATCTGGACGCGCATTTTCGCATCTAAGTTGCTTAACGGTTCGTCGAAGAGGAATACTTTCGGTTTTCGAACAATCGCTCGACCGACCGCAACTCGTTGCCGTTGCCCACCGGAAAGCGCTTTTGGTTTTCGGTCAAGCAGTTCGGTTATCCCAAGAATTTCTGCCGCTTCTTTAACTCGCTGTTCAATTTCAGCTTTCGGATATTTCCGTAACATCAATCCGAACGCCATGTTTTTATAGACGGTCATATGTGGATATAACGCATAGTTCTGGAACACCATAGCAATATCGCGATCTTTCGGCGGAACATCATTAACTAATTTATCATCAATATAAATTTCACCCGAAGTGATTTCTTCCAGACCAGCAATCATCCGGAGTGTGGTAGATTTTCCACAGCCGGACGGACCGACTAGCACCACAAACTCTTTATCTGCGACTTCGAGGTTAACATTCTGTACCGCTTTAACATCCGGCGGGAAAATCTTTGTAACATTTTTCAACGTCACCTTCGCCATATATAATTTACCCTCCAAAAGAAAAATGCTTAATAATCAAATTCCTATACAACTTCAAACCCTAATTTCAATACTTAAATAGATTTATATTTTTACCGAAGTATTTAATCAAGTAATTGTATGTAACTTCGATAAGGTTTGTCAAGCGGATAGATAAATCATCTCAATTCCCTATGGTTTTATGGTAAAATATTACAAGGAAAGAGCGGGCAATTTTGAAATTTGACCTTATCAAAGATAAACGATGAGCGCAAACAATACATTTTTACTGAAGTACATCTGATTTCTGAGTATCGTTTGTAAAGGTCGATAGATATTGCCGAGAAAAGGTGACCACGACGGTATATAATGTCAAAAGCAAAATAATCGACCGAGTTCCTGGATTTCGATAATCTTACTGAATTGTATATCGGTTATATACATATACCACAACTATAAATAATATAGTGTCTAATACGCTTACGCTCCTACCTCCTGCGGTTTACAAAACGTATCTGCATAGGATACAATATTTGATATCGACAGGTTGTTGGAGGTAGGATTAACTAACCGTGATAAGGTGAGTGATTTCTTTGAAAAACTTGATTAAACAACTGACATTTTGGCTAGCGATTCTGGTTGTACTGGTAATTTCAGCGATTTTTTTGCCTACGAAAGAACTCGAGCGGACTATCGATTATAGCGAATTCCTCACATTCCTGCAAAATGGTCAGGTTAAAGAAGTTGCAATTTATGATAATAAAATCGCTGGGAAACTATTATTACCTGTGACCACGGGTTCAGTCACTAACTATAAAGAAGTTAGATTTAACTCGCCAATTCTTGAAACTGTTGGACAAGAAGTGGTAAAAGCATTGGTTGCGTATAATCAGACGGTTCCACCGGATAAACAAGTTAAATTTAAAATGCAACTGCAACCACGGATTTGGTATCAGATAATGAGCTGGATTCTCCCCGTAGTATTCTTTGTTGCCATCTGGTTCTTCATCATGCGACAGATGCAGATTGGAAGTAATCGCGCGTTAGCGTTCGGGCGCAGTCGTGCGAAAGTGATTGGGGAAGGGCAACCGAAAGTAACGTTCAACGATGTTGCTGGTGCAGATGAAGCGAAAGAAGAATTGCAAGAAATAATTGAATTTTTGCGTGACCCACAGAAATTTCAGAAACTCGGCGGACGGATTCCGAAAGGAGTGCTCCTTGTCGGTCCCCCTGGAACCGGGAAAACCTTATTAGCGCGAGCGGTTGCTGGAGAAGCGAATGTTCCGTTTTTTTCGATTAGTGGGTCGGATTTCGTTGAGATGTTTGTTGGAGTAGGTGCCTCGCGAGTCCGTGATTTATTCGATACCGGAAAAAAACATGCGCCATGTATTATTTTTATTGATGAAATAGATGCGGTTGGTCGCCAACGTGGTGCTGGGCTCGGTGGCGGACATGATGAACGTGAACAAACGTTAAACGCGCTTCTGGTTGAAATGGATGGATTCAATACGAATGAAGGAGTTATCTTAATAGCTGCAACGAACCGACCGGATGTGCTTGACCCGGCATTACTTCGTCCGGGACGATTTGACCGAACCGTAGTTGTCGATTTACCGGATTTGAAAGGACGAGAAGGGATCCTAAAAGTGCATACGCGAAAAATCCCGTTGAGTGATGATGTAGATTTGAATGTTGTCGCACGAGGAACCCCATATTTTTCCGGAGCGGATTTAGCGAATTTGGTGAATGAAGCGGCGTTACTTGCAGCACGACGGAATAAGAAAAAAGTCGAAATGATTGATATGGAAGAAGCGCGGGATAAAGTTATGATGGGACCGGAACGAAAAAGTCGGGTTATTTCGGAACGGGAGAAAAAAATCACTGCGTATCATGAAGCTGGCCATGCGTTAGTCAATCGGTTGATTCCGGGAACTGACCCGGTACATAAAGTTACGATTATCCCACGGGGTTTAGCATTGGGATTAACCCAAGCGTTACCGCAAGAAGACCGTCATTTACGGAATAAAACTGAATATTTAAATGATATTACAGTTTTAATGGGTGGTCGAGTTGCGGAAGAAGAAGTGTTCGGGGATATTACCGGTGGTGCATCGAGCGATATCAAAACCGCAACGCAAATCGCCCATAATATGGTCTGCGAATGGGGTATGAGCGAGAAGTTAGGACCGATGACGTTCGGTCGCCGTGAAGAACATATTTTCCTCGGTCGAGAAATTACCCGGTCGAAAGATTATAGCGAACAGACAGCAATCGCTATTGATAATGAAGTTCGGTCAATAATTGACCAGTGCTATCAGCGGGCGAAACAGCTGATTCGCGAAAATATGGATAAATTACACACGATCGCTGAAGCACTACTCGAACGTGAAACGTTAGACCATGATGATGTTGAAAAACTTATGCGTGGGGAACCATTGCCGCCAATAAAGAATCAGATGCAGCAAAAATCAGCTCCGCAATCTGGGAGTGCGGTTGAATCGTCTAGTTCGTCGGAACCGGCTCAAGCAACGAAACATGATACTACCCCAGCGTAACTGTTTAATAACCAACGATAAAACGTAACCGATGTCCTGCAATTCACAATCTCAATCTAACGATATTGTTCATCGAACCTATCCGCCTATCCAATGCCCGCGATGTATACTTGATGTATCCGCTAACCGAACATTCGTTATGGGGATATTAAATATTACCCCCGATTCATTTTCTGATGGCGGAAAATATTATACTCCAGACCAAGCATATCTGCATGCGATGCGGATGATAGAAGAAGGAGCAGATATTATTGATGTTGGTGGAGAATCATCTCGACCGGGTGCACAACCGGTTTCTGCAGAAGAAGAAATAGCCCGAATTGTCCCGGTAATAGAACGATTAGCTACCGCAACGAATATCCCTATTTCAGTTGATACCTATAAAGCGCAGGTCGCTGAATCTGCCATTAATGCTGGCGCACAAATGATTAATGATATTACCGCAATGACCTATGACCCAGCAATGTTACCGTTAGCTGCACGAACCGGTGTCCCAGTGGTTTTAATGCATATGCAGGGTACACCGCAAACCATGCAACTTAATCCCCAGTATACCAATGTTGTTTCTGATATAATAGAGTATCTAAATAATGCTATACAAATTGCGAAACAAGCGGGAATTAATGAGGAACAGATAATTATTGATCCGGGAATAGGTTTCGGGAAAACGCTCGAACATAATTTGAGCATCTTACATCATTTATCGGAATTTCTGCGATTAGGTCGGCCAATCCTCATCGGGGTTTCTCGGAAATCGTTTATCGGGAAAATTCTCGATTTACCGGTTGATGAGCGACTTGAAGGAACAGCAGCTGCGGTAGCGATAGCGGTAATACATGGTGCGAAAATCGTTCGAGTTCATGATGTTAAAGCAATGGTTCGAGTAGTGAAAATAGCGGATGCGATTCGGGTAAGCTCGTAAATTTAAGGAACTATATGGTATCACTCATTCAAAATATAGTTAGCCATTGGCGGGATATATTGGATATTCTGTTGGTAACCGCATTATTTTATGGAATCATTAAGTTTCTTCGCGGGACACGGTCGGTGCAGGTTATCCAAGGGCTGATTATTTTGGTTATTGCAACTCTGCTGATCTCGTTTATAGCGCAGAGGTTAGAATTAACCACTATCGCTTGGATAATCAATAAATTCTGGACGGTATGGTTGGTCGCGTTGATAGTCATTTTCGCTCCGGATATCCGTCGAACATTTGCTCAACTTGGACAGCAGCGATTTTTCCGTCGGTTTTTCCGACCGGAAGAACAGTTTATTATTGAAATTGTACAAGCGGTAAGTACGTTAGCAAAAAAGAAACATGGCGCGCTCATTGTTTTTGAACGGGATACGGGTTTACAGGAATATATGGAATCCGGGGTTAAACTTGATAGTAGTATAGTTTCAGAATTAATTTTGTCTATTTTCACGCCGTATTCTCCGTTACACGATGGTGCGGTGATACTGCAAGGAAACCGAATTGCGGCTGCGGGATGTTTACTTCCGTTAACCCAGGAGACGAATTTAAGCCGGGAACTTGGGATGCGGCATCGTGCTGCAATCGGATTGACTGAAGAAACTGATGCGTTGGTTATCGTTGTTTCTGAAGAAACTGGGTCAATATCGGTAGCACGTGGCGGTAAATTAACCCGTGATCTTGACCCGCAATCGTTACGGAGATTACTCCGCACACTTTTTGGTTATCCGGAAGAAGAGAAAACGGAACAAGGATTATGATTCGGGATTGGCTACGCCAAATTGATTTTGGATTACTCATTATATCTTTGTTAGTTGCGCTCGCGTTATGGTTAAACGTTAAAAATGAGCGAATTGAAACGCGGCATTATTATCCCTTTATCGAGCTAAAAAATAAACCGGCGAATCTGGCGATTAAATCCCAGTATCCAAAAAATCTTGATGTTGTGATTCAAGGACAAGCAACTATTTTAGATAGAATTCAGCCAGATTTAATTAGTGTAAGTGTAGATGTATCCGGGTTAAGCCCGGGTAAAAAAACATTTCGATTATCTATCGCCCGAAATGTTGTTTTACCAAAAGTATTTCAGAATCGAGTTGAAGTGGTTCGTATTATTCCAGAAACTTTAGAAATTGAAACAGAATTGATTGATAATACCGTGAACGGTAGAAAGTAACTGGTGGATAAAAGATTTTTCCTATATACTGTTTCTAGGCAACCGACTAACTAACTATTTGCAAAGGTGGTAGAGTATGGCTAAATTAAGTGTTAATATTGACCATATTGCAACGCTCAGACAGGCACGGCTAGCCAAAGAACCTGACCCGATTTATGCTGCGGTGTTAGTTGAACTAGCTGGCGCACACGGGATAACGGTTCATCTTCGGGAAGATCGTCGCCATATTCAAGACCGAGATGTTAAACTACTCCGGGAAATCCTGCATATCAATTTAAATCTTGAAATGGCAGCAACCAGTGAGATGCTCGACATCGCAAGGACAATAAAACCGGATTTGGTTACGCTCGTTCCCGAAAAACGTGCGGAGTTGACTACAGAAGGCGGCCTTGATGTGGTGCGCCTTATCCAGCCATTGCGGTCAGCAATAACAGAATTGCATCAGCAGAATATTCCCGTCAGTCTTTTTATTGACCCAATACAATCGCAAGTAGATGCAGCGAAAAGCATCGGTGCAGATTATATCGAACTCCATACTGGGAAATATTGTGAAGTATTCGGCACGGATGAAGAACATGAACAATACCAGTTCATCGCTGACGCTGCGATTCACGCACGGGATATCGGATTAAAGGTTAATGCTGGTCACGGACTTAACTATCAGAATATCTCTCGGATTGCGGCAATCCAGGAGATTCAAGAATTTAGTATTGGACATAGTATTGTAGCGCGAGCTGTTCTGGTAGGGTTAGACCGTGCAGTGCGAGAGATGCTTGAATTATTACGATGAACTCACAATGAATAAAACTGGTAAAATATAAGGGTTTAGATTTTCACATTGGGATTTATATTCACTATGGTAATTGGGGTAGGCATCGATATTGTTTCTACGGAACGGATAAAACAAGCTATAGCCCGGTATGGCGATAGATTTCTGAACCGTATATATTGTCCGGGCGAAATTGCGTACTGCGGGTCTCGAAAAGAACCGCATTTGCATTATGCAGCACGATTTGCGGCAAAAGAAGCCGTCGTTAAAGCGTTCGGTACCGGATTTCGATTTAGTATAAAACATACTGAAATTGAAACTATCATAAACGAGCTCGGGAAACCTGATATCCTGCTCCACGATACGGCTGCGGCTATATCTCGACAAAAAGGGATTACTCGTTTATCGCTAAGTTTATCCCATAACGATGAACAAGCGACTGCGATTGTTATCGCAGAAGCGAATCCACCTGCACAAACCACTTCTCTCCGTATTTGATTAACCCCAAAAATACAAAAACACAAATAAAAAATAACTTATATTCTTAGCGGATACAATGGGGTTTTAGTGATTTATTTTCTTAAGGAACGAATTGCATTAACGATTTTGATATAACCGGTACATCGGCAGAGATTACCAGAAATCGCGATACGAATTTCTTCGTCGGTAGGATTCGGATTTCGGGTAAGTAACGCTTTTGTGGAAAGAATCATTCCCGGGGTACAAAATCCGCATTGAACTGCGCCGGAACTGATGAACGCTTGCTGGATTGCGTCGAGTTGTTTATCCCGAGCCAACCCTTCAATCGTCGTAATCGTATGTCCATCAGTTTGTGGAGCTAAAATTAAACATGAATTGACGGCATAACCGTCCATGAGAACAGTACATGCGCCGCAATCTCCACGACCACATCCTTCTTTCGTTCCGGTAAGATGTAGTCGTTCCCGAATAACCTGCAGTAAAGTTTCAGTCGGTTCAACATCAAGCGTAACGGATTGACTATTAATAGTAAAAGAAATTTGCATACATGAAATTTTTAACCTAAAGTTATTGCATTATATTATCGATTACGCCTGCGGTTTTAACAAGTTCGCCAGTTTTGCAAATTCTGCGATGGATAGAGTTTCCCCTCTACGACTCGGGTCGATATGTAATTCAGTTAACCTCGCTTCCAATTTCGGTTTATCTAATTTCAACTGATGTGATATCGTGTTTAAAGTGTTGAGCAACGTTTTTCGTCGCTGGCTGAATGCTACTTTAACAATTCGAAAAAAGAACAGTTCATCATCTACTTGAACTGGTCGGGTCTGATGCGGTATCAATTTGATTATCGCAGAATCCACTTCCGGTTTCGGGAAAAACGATTGCGCGGGAACATATCTGATTATTTCCGGTTGATAGCGGTACGTAATCGAAATCGTTAGCACACCATACGCTTTAGTTCCCGGATTTGCAACTAATCGTTCCGCAACTTCTTTTTGAATCATAAACACCGCTACCGTAAATAGTTCTCGATTTTCAACCACCTTAAATAGAACCGGACTGGTAATTGAATATGGAAGATTTCCGATAACCTTAACCGGTTCATCGGGATAGGTTCGTCGTATTTCTCGGAAATTATATGCGAGTACGTCATCTTCAATCAACGTTATATTCGAATATCCCCGTAAGGTATTAGAAGCGACTTGAACCATCCGCTTATCTATTTCAAGTGCATAAACCTGTTTCGCCAGTTTCGCTAATTCTGCGGTTAATATCCCGGTTCCTGCTCCAATTTCAATGACGATATCATCGGAGCATATTCCAGCTGCGGAAACAATATCAGCTAATACCGTCCTATCAATCAACAGCGATTGTCCTCGCCGTTTTGATAAATGGATTCCGTATCGGTGTAACTGTTGTTTTAAAGAAGCAAGATTATTCATCACAAGTTTTCCGCAGCGAACGCTATGGTTAGTGTTAGAATATACATAACTTATTACAATTCCGTAGCGATGGTATGGTTAAGTTCTTTCAACCGTGGATATATTTGTCGATATATTTCAAACTTTCGGTTATAGATTTTTTTATTCGTCGGGTTCGGAATAAAGGTCTGTTTGATTTTAACCGTTTGCGCTACCGCTTCTGATACCGATGAATACTCGCCAATTGCACACCCAGCTAACATTGCTACCCCTAACGATGCTGCTTCGGAGACGTTCAAGGTAACTATTTTTCTGCCGAACAAATCCGCTTTTAACTGCAGCCACTGCGCGGATTTCGCACCGCCTCCAATCGCTCGAATTTCTCTAACCGGAATTCCAGCTTGCGCTAATAATTCGATATTCAATCGAATCTCATAACTTATTCCTTCAAGAATCGCTCGCGTTATTTCCGGTTTTTGCGTAGCTAAGGTTAACCCGAGTATTGCACCCCGGGAATGATGGTCGAAATAAGGCGTACCGGTAGTAGTAAAATGGGGTAAGATAAATAGCGAACTCGGTTGGCTCGGTATCTGCTGAACTAATATTTCATAAACGTCTTTCCCTGATTTTCGAGCCAATTCAATTTCTTTCTGTCCGAATTGGTCACGATACCAGCGAAGTAATGACCCGCCAGTGAAATTGAACGCGACCGTAACATATTGATTTGGCACAACATGCGGATAACAGCAGAACCGGTTCGCTAACATTTTTCGATTAATCACCGGGTTTGGAAATGCGGGAGTAATACATTCTACTGTTCCAATAGCATCCATAGTGATCCCCGGTTTAATTACGCCGGCACCGAGTGCACCGCATGGTTGGTCGTGTCCTCCAGTGACTACTAGCGTGTCTTTCGGTAACCCCAATTCCTGTGCGATTTTGGGGAGAACATTTCCAACAATTTTTCCGGGCGGATATAGAAACGCTAATCGGTCTTCTTCGATTCCAGCTAGGTTAAGCATTTTCGAGGACCACCGGTTATGTTTCAAATCAAAACACATCATTCGCGCCGCTAATGAATAATCTATTGCCGGTATTCCAGTTAACCGATAATTCACTAAATCTTCATAACAGAGATATTTCCACGTTCGCCGGTCTATGTTAGGTCGATATTTTTTAAACCATAAAATTTTATTGATGGTATAGAACGGTTCCGGAGTCATTCCGGTTTCAGCGAACAGCTGATATGCACTCATCCGTTTCAACCACCATGAAATAAATTCTACGGTTCGCGAATCGAACGAAACGATGCTATGATAGAGAACTCGTCCAGCTTTATCTATCGGCGTTACCCCTTCACCTTGCGAAGAGACAGCTAACGCTTCAATCGGGTCGGACTTGGTTTGTGCAGCTACGTTTTGAATACAATGTTTGACTCTTTGCCATACTTCATCCGCATCTAGTTCAACCCAGCCGGGTTGTCCTGGGAACCGCAACGGATACTCTCGATATGCAGAAGCGATGATTTTTCCATCCGGATTAAATGCAACTACTTTACAGCCGGTTGTCCCGACATCAATTCCTAGGAGCGACATAATTCCATTTTAATGTCAAATACCAAAGATTAAAAGGTAATAATACATTTTTTATTTTTGGCATTAGAACCGTTGACCATTTTGAAATAAAACTAACATTTATCCTAGACATTTGTCATTATTTTATTTTTTTTATATTATTGGTAAATTTTCTTACATCCTGTTGATTGGTAAGTACTCCTATTTCAAGTTGAATTTCCTTTTTCTCCCCCGGATTCAAGAATTCTAATGTTCCAGCTTCACGTTCTTTCGCCCGACCGAGAACGCCGCAGTTACCAGGTTCTAATCCGCAAACGTATATCCCTTGTCCAAGCATTTTCCATTGGGTAAACCGCGGCAATTGCTTTTTCTGATATTTCAGATAGACGCCTAAATCCCGCTTTTTATTTATTAATGCTACCTTAACATACCCTGCTTTATCCGGCTGCAATTGATGGAAATATACTTTCTCTTGATATCCTTGAGTTGGTTGCTGGAATTTATCATAATCGTCTTTTCCCTGCTCAGCGGCTGCATCTCGCGGGATAACTTTTATGCTTGGAGAAATCAATTCAGCATGCTCATCTACTAGCGGGAATCCGAAATTGCAATGATACAGAATCATAACCGGTGTCTTTTCATATCCCTGATTTTCGATTGTATCGTGGATAACCAAACGACTTTCGCCGAGTTTCGCACTAATTTCCCGAGTTAGCAACAGGTTCATTCCGAAAACCGAGGTTTCGCGCATCTGCCCTTCAACCGACATAACGAATTCATCGCAATCCCATTTCTGCTCAATTTCGATATTACTTGCCGGGATACTGGTATATCGTCCATGGAGACCGAATTGTTTTTGTCCATCTTCACAGGGAGGACCGACATTATCTAACCCGCAGGTTAAAACTAATCCGCCGAAAAATGACCGGAGCCATCCGATTCCGTTTGGGTCGAAAAATGCAGGGGCTACATCGCCGGTACTCGACCGCCAGCATAACGATTGACCGTTATATCGTGCTTCAGAGATATCCATACCACGGTCGAGTAGAACCGTGAACTCAAATCCTGTCCCGGTGTTAAAATCTACTGCTCCAACTCCTTTTCCTACTCCAGAAGCTAGTTCATAATGTTTCAATCCACCAAGTTGTGATATATCGCCGATGTATTGTATCAATTGCCGGTAAGTGTATTTTTTTCCAAAAAGATTGGGCATAATCATTTCTTTTAATTATTAGTGTAATGAGTATTTTCTCTTGTTATTGTATCTTGAAAGTTTCAATCGGGCAAGTGTGATTAAAAATGATTTAAGCGAGTATATTTTATTTAGGAAACATTGTTCGATACCCAAACAAAAAGAAAAATGGTACAATATTTAAATACAATACACAAAATCTTCAAGTTAAGTTCGAGCAAATGGAACATTCGCTGTGCAAACATTTCCGAATAGGAATTCTCGGTGGAATGGGTCCGGAATCGGGGGTATTATTACAGCAGTTGATTATCGAACATACTCCAGCGCAAATAGACCAGGACCATATCGAGGTGATTACCTATACCAATCCGCATATCCCTGACCGTACCGCATCACTTACAATAGATGATGGCGAGTCGTATCTAAAAGCGATTGCGGAATCGTTGCTCCTACTGGAGAAGACAGGAATCGATATTTTGGTAATTTCATGTATAACCGCGCATGCTCGATTTGAAGAAATCCAAAATAGCTTGAATACACCACTCTTAAACATCGTAGAATTAGCTAAACAGCACATCATCGTTTCGGATGGTAAAGTAGGAATCCTAGCTACCGACGGAACAATTAACAGTCAGCTTTTTATGCTACCCGACCAGCCGGAGAAAACAGTTATACCGGAACCAAAGTTCCAGCGTATTGTTATGGAGGTGATATATGATATTAAGAAAGGCATTAAAGATAGGAGTATTATTGATCGGCTGGAAAAGATAGTTATCCATCTGCGCCAAGCAGGTTGCGTAAAAATACTTCTCGGTTGCACGGAATTATCTATTGTTCATACTGAACTGCGCAACCGACTAGGTCATATATTTATAGATCCACTCCGGCTAGCTGCACAAGCTCTGGTTCAATTGGCTAGAAAATAAACTTCTATCTTACAAATTAAAATTATGGGGATAATCAAAATTCCAATTCCAGTCAAACTGATTTGCGGGATGATTTCAGGGCGATTGGAATTATTTGAGCAAGCACGAGAAAAATTACAAGAACGCTATGGTGCGATAGATTACCTCAGTCCGCTGATGCCGTTTAGTTGCTATACTGATTATTATGAGCAGGAAATGGGGAAAGATTTACAGCGGCAGTTTATCAGTTTTGAAAAGCTGATTGATCCATCAGATATTATAGGAATAAAACTCGCAACGAATCAGATTGAGTTAGCGTTTGGTGCTCCCAATCGACTCATCAACCTCGACCCTGGGTATGTCTCGAATGCGAAATTAGTTCTTGCAACGACGAAAGATTATCAGCATCGGATTTATCTCGGGCAAGGGATATATGCAGAAGTAACACTCCGATTCCGCCAAGGCAAATTTGAACCGTATGAATGGACGTATCCAGATTATCGAACTCCGGAATATCTGAATATCTTCAACCGGATTCGAGCTATTTATCGTGAACAACTAAAACAAGCTTAACCGCAAAGTCGCTAAGATGAACAAAGAACGCTATGATTATTTCTGTTGTTAGCATTCTTTACGATGTTCTTCGCGAACCCTGCGGTTAGCTTTTTTCGGATTTATCTTATAGGTATTTCTTCAGTAATGCGACAGTCTTTTTAACGCCGGTAATTTCGTTCCCTTTCCCTTCGAACTCAATGGATAACGCTCCGTCATATCCGGCATCACGCAGAATGTCAAGGAGACGGCGGTAATCTAAATCTTTCTCTTCACCATTCGGCAGGAACGCATGCGATTTCGCATGAACATGTACCGCATACGGCGCAACGGCAGCCATAGCGGTATATCGGTCATCCGGCTGCCAGTTCCCAAAATCTGGACAACTGCCAAAATATGGCGAATCGACCCCTTCAATTATCCGAACGACATTATCCGGATTAACGCTGGCGCCCCAATGGTTTTCCATCCCTAGTTTGATGTTGAGTTTTTTTGCTATCGGCACCACTTCTTTATACGACTCGATGACCCGATGCACCGCCGCATCGGTTACACTCCGCGTCCCGCAAAACACTCGCATAACCGGCGCACCGAGATAATTTGCAATGTTGAGTGATTCGATAACATTTTTTATCTCTTTCGCGCGCTCTTTATCATCAACGATAGTGAAATCATTCCCAATAGCTAAACATGCGATTTTAACTCCTGCTTTCTGACATGCGGATTTCAGGCTATCGAGATATTTTTCTTCTTTCGATTCGAAATGATATTCTAATAATTCAACCGCCTCTATCCCCAGGGAAGCGCACTTTGCTGGAAACTCAAGCAATTTCATCCGTTGTGGAATCATCCGATGAAAACTCCAACTGCTATTACAGATAAACATAATTCCTCCTTCTCCTGATAAATCCTAATAACAAAATCCAAATGGTAAATACATCATCACCCTAAATTTACCCATTTAACGATTAAATAATCAAACCGAATTATTTGGATTTAGGGTTTGAGATTTTAGATTTAGTTTACTTTCTTGGTAATGGCAACTCCACGAACCGTTTTTCTCTACTCGATTTATATGCAGCTAGAATCACTTCCAGACTTTTCGCCCCCTCTTCACCGTTAACAAACGGTTCTTCTTGTTTAAGAATACAATTCACGAAATACTGATATGGATTCCCAAATTTACTCTCCGCAGGAATGTCGGGTAAAAGAATTCCACTCGGCGCAATCGTCTCGATTACGATTGGTTTATCATATTTTAGTCCTGCACCAACCCACATCGTTCCTTTCGTTCCATAGAACGTATACTGCATACTGCCAGGTTTATAAGTCCAGCTGGCAGCAAGCGTGCCAAAGGTTTCGTCAGTAAACTGAAGAATACATACCCCATTGTCTTCAATTTCGATTTTTTTCTCTAACGTGCCGATAAACGCTGCGACTTGTTTAACCTCTTTTCCTAAAATATAGCGGATAGTATCAATCGCATGGATACCTAGGTCTGCCATTGCACCACCTACCGCTTCTGTTTTGCTGAAAAACCATTTTCCGGTTGGACTCCAGAACTCCGGACCCATATGCCCAAAATAACCTCGAATTGATGTTATTTTTCCTATAATTCCAGATTCAATTAATTCTTTAGCTACTTCATGGTGCGGTCGAAACCGGTGTACCTGTTCAACCATCAGATATACATTATTCTTTTTTGCAGCGGATATCATCGCATGTGCATCTCGCATCGATACTGTTATCGGTTTTTCAACGAGAACATGTTTTTTCGCATTCGCTGCCGCAATGGTCATTGGCGCATGGAGATAGTTCGGAGTAGCGATACTAACCGCATCAATATCACCTCGGGCAATAAGCTCTTTCCAGTCTGTATAATAATGCGGAACACCGAATTCAGCCGCAACCTGTTTCGCTACTTTTTCATTCGAATCCGCTACGGCAACCACTTCAGCTTCTTTACACGCTTTAAACTTCGGTAATTGTACCCGCTGAACAATTGCACCGCATCCGATAATACCAACCTTAACTTTCATGCTTCGTTTTTTACTCATAGAATTTTAATAATAAACATAACCGCAGCGGTGCAAAGAAATATCGATTAAGAACGCCATTGGTTATTATTGCGTGTTTTGTTATTCTTTGCGACTACCGCGGTTAGCTCCTCATAGTTTTATTGTACGATACTAACTAGTTTTTTAGGTACTACAACAATATTTTTAATCGGTTTACCTGCAAGCCAAGATTTAACCTTTTCGTCCGCTAACGCAGCATGTTTTATTTCATCTTCATTTGCATCAGCGGATATTTCAATTCGCGAACGAACTTTTCCATTTATCTGGACGACAATAGTCATCTTCTCTTCAACTAACGCAGATTCATCTGCGGTTATCCATGGTTGCGCGAAAACACTAGTTTTATTCCCGAGCCGATGCCAGAGTTCTTCCGCGAGATGCGGGGCAAACGGGGAGATGAGAATAGTCATTGCGGAAATTGCTTCTTTTACCACTGATGCCGCTTCCGCTTTAGGGACAGAACCAACATCATAGCGATATAATTCATTCACTAATTCCATAATCGCAGAGATCGCAGTATTAAAATGAAATCGTTCTTCAATATCAGCGGTAACCTTTTTAATCGTTACATGGGTTATGCGCCGTAGTTGTTTACTTGCAGGTTGAACGGATGCAATGGTTCCGCTCGGACTATCTTTAATCAGCTCGAGATACTGATTTGCGATTCTCCATACGCGATTAACGAACCGTGATGCACCTTCTATACCTTCATCCGACCACGCTATATCCGGTTCCGGCGGTGCAGCAAAAAGGATAAAAATCCGGGTTGCATCCGCTCCATATTTCTCTAGCATTTCCATCGGGTCAACTACATTTCCTTTCGACTTAGACATTTTCTGCCCATCACGACCGAGTACCCACCCTTGATTCAACAAGTTCGTAAACGGTTCATCCACGGTAACATAACCGATATCACGTAAGAATTTGGTAAAAAACCGGGCGTAAATCAAATGTTTCGTTGCGTGGTCGATCCCACCGATATATTGGTCGGTAGGCATCCAATATTTCGCTTCAGCTACATCGAACGGTTGGTTGTCGTCTTTCCATCCACAGAATCGCAGGAAATACCAAGATGAATCCACAAATCCATCCATTGTGTCCGTTTCTCGTATAGCTTTCTTTTTGCATTTCGGGCAGGTGGTATTAACAAATTCCGGTACATGCGCTAAAGGTGAACCGCTTTGTCCGGTGATAGTAACCTTTTCTGGGAGCAGAACGGGTAGGTCTGTTTCCGGAACGGGAACCGTTCCGCAATCTGAACAATAGATGATAGGAATCGGTGTACCCCAATATCGCTGGCGAGAAATTCCCCAATCCCGAATCCGATAATTCACGGTTTTCCTGCCGATACCGGTCTGTTCCATCCAATCAGCAATCTGCATCCATGCTTCTTCACTTGGTAACCCATTGAACTGGGCGGAGTTCACCATAATCCCCGGAGATTCATACGCACAGGTCATCGTCGCTTCGTTAAGATTGTGTTCTTTATTCTGGATAACCACGCGCAGCGGAAGATGATATCGTTTCGCAAACTCGAAATCTCGCTGGTCATGGGTCGGTACGGCCATAATTGCTCCGGTACCATATTCCATTAACACATAATTCGCTACCCAGATCGGAATACGTTCATTTGTCGTCGGATTGATTGCATAGACCCCAGTAAATACCCCTTCTTTTTCTAGAAGAAGCAGAGTTTCAACCGTTCGGTCTTGTTGTTTCGCTTTCTGGATAAACGCTTCAACCTTTTGTCGTTCCGGGGAATCAACAATTAATTTTTCGACTAACGGATGTTCCGGAGATAAGACGACATACGTCGCCCCGAAAATCGTATCGCATCGGGTGGTAAACACGCGAATATTTTCGTTTTTATCCGGAACTGGAAAATCTATTTCAACACCATAACTTTTTCCAATCCAATTCCGTTGCAACGATTTCGCTCGGTCTGACCAGCCGGGAAGTTTCTCTAAATCAGCGAGTAGTTGTTCTGCATACTCCGTTATTTTCAAGAACCATTGTTCTAATTCTTTTTGGGTTACCGTGCTTTCACAACGCCAGCATTTCCCAGATTCAACCTGCTCGTTCGCCAGAACAGTCTGGCAAGTTGGACACCAGTTTACCGCAGCATATTTCTTATACGCCAATCCTCTTTCAAAGAGTTTTAAAAATATCCATTGGTTCCAGTGATAGTATTCTGCATCACAGGTTCGGATTTCCCGAGACCAATCATAAGAGAATCCGAGCCGTTTCAGTTGAGTTTTCATTCGTTCAATACATTGATACGTCCATGTGCGCGGATGCATATTCCGTTTAATCGCTGCGGTTTCGGACGGCATACCGAACGAGTCGAATCCCATCGGATGCAGAACATTATACCCTCGTAACCGTTTATATCGCGCAATAACATCGCCAATCGCATAGTTCCGGACATGTCCCATATGGATATCTCCGGAAGGATACGGATACATTTCTAACACATAATATTTTGGTTTATTAGACTGTGATTCCGCACGGTCAACCTGTTGTTCTTGCCAGAGGTTCTGCCATTTCGCTTCGATCTGGTGGAATGGATATTTTTCTTCCATACTAAAACCTAATTATCCAGAGTATAAAAAAACGATTACAACGATTATCAAGCAATGTAATCAATTTTATAATCTCTCTAAAATCTTATTTGAGTCATATTATTATAAGCTGTTTTGGTTTATTTCGCAAAAGAGACGCTCAATGTCCGTAGCTATATACCAAATTCTGAAATAATAATTTGGTTAACCGTTAACACTACGACTTGAAAAAGATCGCTCTCTGATACATAATGTTAACTGGAGATATATTTACCTTTTCGTTTGTGAGAAGAGAGGAGGTGAACCTTTATGGCAGCAGCGTATATTCTCATCGAGTTAACTGGTGGGAAAGCGAAAGAAGCGTTAAAGAAGATTAAAGCAATTAACGGGATAGAATGTGTTTCAGCGGTAACCGGACCGTATGATGCGATTGCCTATGCAGAAGCGAAAGATATCAACGAGCTTGGGGATATGGTGGTCTCGAAGGTTCGGGCGGTAAGCGGGGTGAGTAAAACAATCACCTGCTTAGTCGTAGAAATTTGAGCTAATAACCCCTGGTAAGCGTCGAGAATATTTCGGCGTCAACGGTGGGAACTTCCGTTATGACAACACTGCATGAAATCTATGAAGAAGAACAGCGTATGCGGAAACTGAAATCGCTGGTTGATTTAGTTGCTCAACAGTTGCGAGTAGGAAATTTTGATACCGAGCATGCCCAGCAGTTAATTGAGGAAACGAAACGAAAAGTTCTCGAGTTATTCCCCGATAAAGAGTTCCAGTTTGAATTAATCTACCGTCCACGGTTTAATCGGATTCTCCAGGAAAAAAAGATTGCTGATAGAAAAGATTATAAACCGACAGCTAATAATGGTTAATTTTCCTGTTTACTCGCGGATGCTACACTAAAGATGAGCTTTTGCACACTACGATTTCTATCGCTCGGATAGTGGTTTCCGCATAAAAACTGGGTTGGTTCATTATAAAGGCATTATCGAGAGATTAGAGTTGAGGATTGAATCGTCATCGTCTAGGTAATAAATCGTAGCTGCGGTCGCGTTGGCTAGCTTCTTTTTTCGTTTTTTCCAAATGTTCGATATGCTGATTTTTTTTAACCGCAACAATATATGCCCGGATAGAACTTGCAACGATAATCGCAAGATATATGATAACATAAGACCAACCACCCGCCTCATTAAATCCTAACGGGCTACTATAACAACTATAAATAAACCATTGGGTAATAAATCCAATAATTGCCCAAAGTATTGCAGGTAGATAACTGCCAACATAGTAATGTCCCAATCCGGGATATAAAACGCTCAATAGCACAGCTAACAATACCGATTTATAAGGCGATTTCTGTGGCATAGATATTTCTCTATTCTCATAATCACCGAGAGAATTACCCCAATAGTATAGACACAAAATGAATTATCTCGGTGCTTTATTGTAGCATTAAAATAAGAAAATTGATAGTAAAAAAAAAATCAAAGTTTAATTGAGCAAACTCCAGAGTCTGGAGTTTGCTCAATTAACCTTCCGGGTAGATGACAATAAATCTTATCTTAACCTGTTATATTTCAATCGGTTCGAATCCAGTTTTAGTAGAATTGAGAAGATGCCGTTCCTAACGTTGCCACTGTTGGATGATTTCTCGAAACTCATGATGCCAATGCTGGCTGAAATTATCAAAGTGGATAACCACATTTTCCGGCGGAAGATTGAGACGATAATATCCCTGTAAATCGTTATCAATCAGTTTATATTTTTTATGTTTTTGGAACCTCCGCAACGCACATCGCAACCGAGATAAATATCGAGAAACATTATCCGGATTATCAAGTTCATCTTTATGCGTCCATTTAATTCCCTTTTGGCCTGCTAGCGCTAATTTTAAGAGAATCAAATAATCGCGGTTCCGTAACCCGACTGCTTGGTTATTGATGCGAAGTAAGGTTCGTTTTCTCTCTGGTATCCCGAGCAGTTCGAGCGTATCGTACTCTAAAGTATGCTGAACGTGAGTATCTGCAGATGGAACCGTTACTCGAGGTGGTAAAAGGTCAGCTATCCGCCGCTGTAGTCGTTCCGCAACTGGTTGGGTCACGAGATTCGATAATTGGTCGAGCGTAAGTTCAGCAATCGCTTCCGGAGTTGAATATCCTTCTCGAACCAAACAGGCGACTCGCATCCGACCTAATCCGGGTATATTGAGTTGAATCAATGGAAGTGATTCTGTTTTAACCCCATAGCGTAACCGCAAAATCAATGGGTGCATGATTGCGATAGATTCATTGGGTAAACCGAGCGATTGCGCTAATCCGGATACCGCTTGAACTAACCAAGCGAATTCTTCCGCAAGATTTTTAATCGCACCGAAATATACCCGATATCTGCGTTCAAGGTCTGGCGTCGGGATTTCATTGATCCAGTGATAGAGAACCAGGGTTTTTTTCATCGCGAGCAATTTCGTTTGCATCGGGAGTAGACTCTGGTTCAAAATGTGCTTAAGAAACAATCGAGGTTCTGTCCCCAATTCGAAGATGAGTTTCATCAATTCAGTTTGATACATTCCGGTTCTGATTTCGTTTTTCGTTATCGGAAAAAGGAGATGACTTGCATCCGGAGTCAATGCGCTGACGAGCAGTATTTCAAGTTCTGAAATATGCCAGGAATCAACTTGTTGCAACCAGTTCAGAAAATGCCGGGTAGTATCAAAAGTTATTCCAGCAGATGCTGTTGCTTGGCCGATTGCAGTAGCTTCTAATTCATTTCGTGCAGAGGTGGTAATTAATCCCCATTGTTGTGCAACGTCAATCGATTGAGTGATACTATTGCCCAAAGGAACATCTGAATTCAATTCGACAGTAGTCCCAGGTTGAAATGCGGTTATATTATCTGAATGATCAGACAGGAAAACCCTGTCTCTCCGTTCAATGATTCCAAAACTTCGATACATCCGACAGATAAAATCGGTTAATTCCCTCACCGTTTTACACCAACCGGAACATATCAAATTCAGACAGAGCATTTCTAGATTCTCCTGCAGGAAGTGCGGTGCAAGTTTTTCGAACGGTCTCTCGATATACCATAACCAATAGGATAACCGTTGATGTTCATTTCCCGCAACGAGAATCGCCCGACCGAACTCCGATTCTATCCCGAACCGACCAACGCGACCAGCGAAATTTTCGAACTGGGATTTGCTCATCATCGTTGGGGTAACAGTTTTTTCTTGGCGATGATAGCAGAGAGTATGCGGAACGATAATAGCATTTTTCGCCTTTAAATTCACTCCTTGCCCGAGCGTGCTAGTCGCGATAACAATTCGGATTTCCCCAGAGCGAAAATAGGTTTCGATAATCTGACGGAATTCGATATCTAAATCTGCATTATGATAGGCAATCGCTCGATTCAATAATCGACACAACTCTTCTTTCACCAGACTATCTTCAAATTCATTCATTGCAGATAATGCAGTGAGTGCTGGGTCAAGTTTAACTCTATCAGCTAAGATGTTCGCCCAAAGCCGAGTTAACGATTTTTTGGGAACGAAAACGACGCTGGATTCATGTTTAACTTCCGCAAGGTATTGAACCAGCGATAATATCTGGTCAGTATTATATGGATCACCATCAATTGATGGTGAAGTAGGCGTATGATGTATCAAACCATTATGTACGGATTGTTTGGTGCGAAGAATCGCTCTTTGATTTCCTGTCTCAGGTGCGAAAAATATTTCTTCTCCGTTTTGTTTCGAGTTATGTTCCTGATATTCGAATATGCCGTTATACAGGATTCCTTTCCGTAGTTCTACCGGTCGCTCGGCATGAGTTAATACCGGAATAGCTAACCATCGCGCAAGTTGTTCTATATCACCGAGAACTGCGGATAATCCAAGCAATTGAAGATTTTTTCGGTTCTTTTGCCTATCGAAAATAATTTTAGTGAGTAATAAATCGAGTTCAACTCCCCGAGATTCATCGCCCAGCATCTGCAGTTCATCAATCACTAGCAATCCGATATGGTCTAGAAATTTAGGATGTTTTATTAATAACGAATTAACTTTTTCATACACCATAACAGCTATTTCGAAATGATATTCTTCAATACTGCGGTCAAATTCAATGCGGTCGCGAGTCGCGATAACTGTTCGCAAACCGAATAGGGTATAAACATTCTGAAACTGCCGAAATTTTTCTTCTGCAAGCGATTTCAATGGAACCGCAAAGATAACCTTCTTTTTTTCCAGCGCTTGTTTAACTGCAGCAAGTTCAGCAATAAACGTTTTTCCAGAAGAAGTTGGTGAAAAAACCAGTAGACTTTCGCCGTCAAGAACGTGATATTGTTTAACTGCCAACTCTTGTATTGGCAATAATTTATCACTATACTTCTGCTCCCATAATGAAATAATTTCCTGTGGAATGTTGAAAGCTTCTAGATACCGTAATTTCATATAACCACCAAATAAAAATGCAATAATTTTTATATATATAATAATATATAGCTATAAATTTGTCAAGTCTTGTGTCGGGGTAACCACCAGAACGAATATTCTTAAGAAATATAGAAATCTTCATGCTTTTCTCTCGACAAATAAACGCGAGTTCGAATTACCCGTTGATGTAACGGATGGTGTACCTGCTGAAAGAATAATGATACTTCAGCTACGCGCAATCAGGTCTAATGTTTATTGTTGGTTTTGATTAGGTGTTATGAAAATTGAGAATACATAGCAGTTCTCACCTTCATCAGTTAAGTGCAGACCCAAAAAAATATATTTACTTCCTTGATAAAAACCGAGAAGAAAATTGACTTTTTCGTTCGATTTCACTTGACAACTTCGGGACTGAATGCGATACTTAAACATATATAGTTTTGTTTATTGACCAGTTTTATGCTAGATATAAATAACAAGAAAACAATCACGGAATCTGATTTGCAGAAAACGCTTGCCCAATTACAAGCGCGCGTTGAAGAATTGGAAGCAGACCATATCTGGCTATCGTTTTTATCGCAAATAAGTTGGACATTAACCTCAACTTTTTCGCTGAAAGAGATATTAAGCCAGCTCGTTTTTTTTACCGCAGAACTATTACGAACCGAAATCTGTGTATTGCGGTTACTTGAAGGAGATGAATTGGTATTAGGTGCGCAAGTTGGGATTCCGCAAGATATGGTGTTTGAACGATTGCCAGCAAATGAAGGTATTGCTGGATACGTCACTCGCGAGAAACAACCCCTGCGAATTAATGATATTAAAACCCATCCGATTACTCGGGAATATTATTTCCGACACGGAGCACGATTTGATTTTTCTTCTTTTCTAGGTGCTCCATTAGTGGTTCGAGATACCCTAATCGGCATTATCGGAGTCTATACCAAAGAACCACGACAATTTACTGATACTGAATTAGAGCATTTAGTCGTGGTAGCGAATCATGCTGCAATTGCTATTGAAAATGCGCGTACCTTTGAATCTATGCAACAAACGAAACAGGATTGGGTTGAAACATTTGATGCTATCCCCGACGAGGTTTTTATTACGGATACGAACTACACGATTCGTCGGGCGAACCGTGCGTTTGCGGATAAACTCGGTCTTCCGTTCCATCAGATTATTGGCAAAAAATGTTATGAAATTGTTGAACGAATGAACCGCCCACCAGAATATTGTCAGCAACATAAAATGATGTTGCTCAAAGAACCGGTTACCAACGAATTTGATGATATCCAACGGGGAGAAACCCTGCAAATCAACATTATACCAATAAAGAATGACCGGAACGAAATTACGGGAGCAGTACATATCAACCGCGATATTACGAAATGGAAACAAATGCAACAGCAACTAATACAATC
The DNA here is from genome assembly GCA_026416715.1 of bacterium. Lineage (NCBI taxonomy): Bacteria > bacterium. Next base: position 6,013 of record JAOAEQ010000024.1, on the reverse strand, counting down.
AGAAAAACTCGCTGCGCTAGGTCAGTTGATGTCGGGAGTAGCGCATGAGTTGAATAACCCGTTAACCGGCGTATTCGGTTATGCGGAACTGTTAATGCGGAAAGAACTTGACCCGAGTGTAAAGCCGGCAATAGAAAAAATCTATCGTGAATCGCAACGGGCAGTGAAAATCATTCAGAATCTCCTTGGATTCGCTCGACCATATAAGCCGGAAAAAATCTATACGCATATTCATCAAGTGCTCGAAGATACTCTTGCATTACGGGAATACGAATTGCGGGTCAATCGTATTACGATAGAACGCGACTATACACCACATTTACCGAAAACAATGCTCGACCCGCATCAGATGCAGCAAGTGTTCCTGAATATTATTATGAATGCCGAATCGGCGTTGAGCCAGCTTCCGATAACCGTAGAGCGGAAACTAACCATTAGCACCAAATTTGCGGTTTCGGAAGAAAATCGGCTGCGAATTGAATTTATTGATAACGGACCGGGGATAGCGCCAGAGCATTTATCGAAAATTTTCGACCCGTTTTTTACTACGAAGGAAGCTGGTCATGGAACAGGACTCGGTCTATCGATAGCGTATGGAATAATTCAAGAGCATCAAGGCACGATATTTGCTCAGAGTGAACCTGGTCACGGCGCAAAGTTTATCATTGAGTTACCAATATTAGAAGAGAACGGAATACCGAAACCGAGGTTGACGTTGACTAGAAGCGAAAAGGATATAAGTCAGCAGCAGCCGAAAAAGATTTTGGTTATTGACGACGAAGAAAGTATCGGTATGTTCTTGCAGGAAGCGTTGCGCGATGAACAGCATCAGGTTGATATTGCAACTAACGGTAGTGATGCTTTGCGGAAAATTATTGCGACGGAATATGATATTGTGTTAAGTGACATAAAAATGCCAGGGTTAGATGGTGAAACATTATATCAACAGATTAAGCAGGTGAAACCAGAACTAGTGACTCAGCTGGTGTTTATGACCGGAGATATCATTAATCCGCAAACGAAACAGTTCCTAGCGCAAACGCAGGCCGCATTTCTGGAGAAGCCGTTTACTATCCAAATGGTTCGCGAGGTGATACGCCGCATTCTAGCAGGAAGATAAGAATATTGTTCTCGAGGGCAGAAACGCCAAAATCTTGCAAAAAATTCTGAACAGCGGTTGTTTAGAAGTTGAAAAGAATAATTTTAAGGATAAGGATAAATCCTTAATAATTTTCGACTAACGTTGGGTAGAAACGAACTTTTGGGCGGATTGTTTTGATCTATCCTCGTTAGGGAATAGCGCAACCGTTAGCGCTTAGGTTAAAGTTTTTTAGCTACATATAATATCAGCTAGTAAATACTGAGAAATAAATTCTTAGGTGAGTCTATGAAAAAAAATACATATCTTTTTCGAGTATTATTTGGTGCTATATTGATTATCGGATGTAGTGGGATTGCTTTTTCGGATAGTAATGGGGTGGTACATTGGATTCGGTTAGATGGGATAATTAATCCAGTTGCTGCGGAATATATCGTTCGTGGGATTGAACTTGCGGAAAAAGAGAATGCGGTTTGTATCGTGTTGGAGCTGAATACGCCTGGCGGATTAGATAGTTCGATGCGGAGTATCATCCAGAAAATGTTGGCAAGTAAAGTTCCAGTTATAACCTATGTTTCTCCAGCAGGAAGCCGAGCGGCATCAGCGGGGTTGTTCCTTGCGGTAGCATCGCATCTGGTGGCAATGGCGCCGGGAACTAATCTCGGTGCTGCGCATCCGGTTGATATGACCGGAAAAGGAGCTTCGGATAAAATTACGGAAGATGCAGCGGCGTATATTCGGAGTATTGCGGAACAGCGGGGTCGAAATGTCCAATGGGCAGAAGCGGCGGTTAAACGGAGTGTATCCGCCACGGCATCAGAAGCGACTACCTTAAAGATGGTAGATTTTATTGCGAAAGACCGGCAGGAACTATTAGCGAAACTAGACGGGGTCTCGGTTACTGTTCTCGGAAAACAAATTACTTTGGCAACGAAAAATGCTACGGTTAAAGAAGTGCCCATGACACTTCGCGAACAATTTTTGCATGCGCTCGGCAATCCAAATGTTGCCTATGTATTATTTATTTTAGGCATCTACGGATTAATTTATGAACTGGCGAGTCCGGGATTCGGCTTATCCGGTATTCTAGGCGGAATATGTATTATTCTCGCATTAGTCGCATTTGAAAGTTTACCATTTAACTTAGCGGGATTACTGCTTATTCTCTTTGGGATAGCGTTATTCATTGCGGATATTAAAGCGCCAACACATGGCGTGCTTACGGTCGGTGGAATTGTCTCATTGTTTATTGGCTCGTTATTAATCTTTTCACCTGCCGGGACAAAGGAGGCACCGTATATCTCTATGGGCGTATCATTAAGTGTTATTATCACGATGGTTATTTTAACCACGGCATTTTTCGTGTTTGCGATTACGAAAGGACTCCTTGCGCAACGACGAAAGACTATCAGCGGAAAGGAAGGTATCATAGGCGCAATCGGCGAAGTTACCGTTGATTTGAATCCAGCTGGTGAAGTGCAGGTGTTAGGTGAACGATGGAGCGCGTTTACCGAGCAAGGACCGATTGCGCGTGGTGAAAAAATCCGAGTTATCGATTTAGACGGACTTCGGGTTAAGGTTGAAAGAGTATAATCCTTCATAGCCAATTTAGTATTGTACATTTTTCATTGAACTTTTGCATAAAGGAGGTGAATTGAGAATATGCAACAAATCACGGTTATCATCGGGTTTGTCGTTCTTTTATTTCTGTTGATGCTCGGGTCGATGGCAATCAAGATCGTGCGAGATTACCAACGACTGGTAGTGTTTCGTTTAGGAAAATGTATTGGACAGAAGGGACCAGGTTTAGTTATTCTTATTCCGTTTATAGACCAGCCGGTTTGGGTAGATTTACGGGAACTATTCCTCGAAGTTCCGTCGCAGACCTGTATTACGAAAGATAACGCTCCGATTTCAATCGACTTCTTAATCTATTGGAAAGTTATGGATCCGGAACGGAGCGTTATTCAGGTATCGAATTTCGCTGGCGCTTCCCAAGGGATAGCAACGACGACGTTACGTGCGGTGGTTGGAGATATTCTACTCGACGATGTACTTGCGAAACGAGAACAGATTAATGTCGTTCTGCGCACCAAACTTGATGAAGTTACAGAACGATGGGGCGTGAAAGTTACCACCGTTGAAATTCGGGAAATTCTACCGCCGAAAGATGTTAGTGAAGCGATGGTGAAACAGATGACCGCAGAACGGAATCGGCGTGCTATCGTTACGGAAGCGGAAGGGAAGAAACAAGCAACGATTACTATCGCTGAAGGAGATAAACAATCGGCTATTTTACGGGCGGAAGGCGACCGACAAGCGGCGATCCTGCGCGCAGAAGGATATGCGTTAGCATTGAAGACGATTTACGATTCAGCAAAAATTATTGATGCGAAAACGATGAGTTTACAGTATCTAGAAACCTTGAAATCGTTGGGAGCAAGTGCTTCAACGAAATTCGTTCTTCCAATGGAATTTACCAACTTACTGAAACCGTTTATCGAACATGCGAGCGAATCAATGAAGTAAATGTTTGATTGAACATATTCGAAAATAAATATTCGGGCGCAATTAGACGGAATCGATTGCGCCCTTTTTTATGAAACGCGGATTTTCTTTAATTGAGCTTTTAATGGTAATCGCTATCATTGCTTTGATTGCCACGGTTGCGATATACAACTATTCTCAGGGGATAACCCGGTCGAAAGTATCCCGAGCAATGGCAGAACTGCGATTGATCAAAACATCTCCGTTATCGTTGACGAAAATCCCCGATGCTGACCCGTGGGGAAATCCATATCAATATAATCCGCAGACCGGCATAGATTATAGTTACGGACCCGATGAACAAGATGATGCCGGATTGGTGCTTTACGACCCGACGAATGGCGTGAAAAGTCGGGGAGATATTTACCTTCCATGACCTTCGAACGAGGATATAAATCCTGAGTTTACGTTAGCGCAGATTATCTATCTCCGTTACTCCGCACGCGTTTACTTTTTGTAAATAGCAGAGTAGTCCAAAATTGATACATTGCAGGCCTAATGCCGTGATAAACGGTAGTTTTGGATGGAACGTATAGAGAGAGGCGCCGAGCGGTCCGCCGGGAAGACTGAAGAGCATTGCCCCGAGTCCGCTCACTGCCAATACTTTCGCCCGATATCGGTCTTCCGTCAAACTGTTCATAACCAGACTATCCCGTAAGGGAGATAAAAGTCCCAATCCTCCTGCTGAAATAGAAGCAAATAATAAGAGAAGAAGAAATTGACCTGCTGGTATGAGCAGAAAAATAATTGAGGATAAGACGATAAGCCCATAGCTTATCCGGAGATAAAATTTTATTTGGTTCGCGCGCACCTGCGGAATGATTAATAAAATAATCAAGATCATCGTTATTGCGCTTACCGGCGGAAGCCAGGAGATAATCGCTTGGTTAAATTGAAGCCCGTTCGTATCAGTTAAGTATAATGGTTGGAAGGTTGTCCAGATCGTATATTGGAGTCCACCAATACATCCGGCGAAAAAAAGGATGCGTAAGGTCAAATTATTCCAGCCATATTTCATTGCGGCAAGATACTCTGAAAAACTATTTTTCATATTGCATACGAACTGTTGGTTCAGGGCAACCGTAACATTTCTTTTCGGTTCTTTTAAATGAATCCAGCGAATCGTTAAACCGCTAGCTACCAAGATAAGCGCAAGCCCATACATCAAGCGGCAGCCAAGTTCCGTGCCAAATTGAGCTACGAAATATCCTCCGACCGGAACAAACATGCCGGAAAGAAAGAACACGACATATAAAAATCCGAAATTATTTGCGGTTTTCTCCGGCGGAATATCTTCAGCAAATAAACATAACCATGCCGGCAGAACGATCCAGGCGAATCCGTTAAACACCGCTGCAAGAATAAAATCCGTTTTTGTTTTCGCGAATAACCAGATGAGTAACGGGATACCCCAGCAGATTAAATCGAACCACATTACAGTTCTTTTCCGTCCCCAATGGTCGGCAATATAACCGCCAATTAACGTTGCAGGGATTTGCGCGGCAACAAATAGGAAAGTGACCCAACCGATATCGAGTTTGGTTAGATTCAACGCTTGCATATATAGCACCGTATAGGTTGAAAACCACCCGATTGGGATACTCCAGCACGGTTCGGTGATAACCAGAACACGCGCATTTCCAACCAAATCGCGCAGCATCAATCGCATTTTTCGTGGTCGCTCGGCAATGAACGCGACCATCGTTTGGGTTAGTTCCTGATAAGTTTCGTAACTCGGCATAATGAAGGGATATTAGAAATCGAAATTTAAATACACTGATTTGACATTAGATATAGTCTAGGACATCTTGTAACCGTTTCGGTTGAAAACCGAAATGGTGATTGACTGCATCCAGTGCGGTAATATTATCTACGGCTAATAAAGCGAGTTGGTCGGTAGTAATCGGCGGGTTTGGGATAACCATCTCCATCATGTTAACGAACGGTTGTATCAGCGGTATCGGAACATGCACTTTGAATTTCCGTTTATTGAGTTTCGCCATAAGGATATCTATGAGCTGTTCATACGTCAGCTGTTCCGGACCGCCAAGTTGATAAGTTTTTCCGACAGTTGTATTATCATCTAAAACTTTCAGGATGCAGGTACAGATATCTTCAACCCAAATCGGTTGGAATCGGGTTTTCCCAGAACCGAGAATCGGGATAATCGGCGATAGTCGAATGATTCGGGCAAGTTTATTGATGAACTCATCGCCTGTTCCGAACATAATTGACGGTTGGAATATCGTCCAATCAATTCCGCTATTTTTAACTTCTTGTTCTCCGAGCCATTTTGAATAGGTATAGCGAAACCGTTGGTCGGAACTTGCACCAAGGGCACTGATATGAATCAACCGAAATACCCCA
>JAOAEQ010000023.1 GCA_026416715.1 bacterium | reverse complement strand
CGATTATCGGGAATTGGTGCACGAATAATAGCGGTGCTGGACTGTTGAGTGACGGAGCATATATAAATTATTTCGAGCAGAATAAACTTTCCGGGAATACGCCGGATGAAAGTTTAGGTTCGTCGGTAGAAGGAAGCGGTGTATTAGCGAACGTGATTTTTTAGCTTGTTTTTGAATGAGCGCAAAGTTTACCCCGATATCTATTGGGGTAAACTTTGCGAAAACCGCATCAGAGGTATCTCCGGCTATACAGTTATGCGGTAGTATTTCTTATCCTCTATAGACTACCAGCCTGCATTATTCATTATTCCCCAAAATTTATAGGATTAAAGTCTCTGCTCTTTATTTTCCTCTTGACATCATCCAGATTTTATAATACTATTTATTTTTATGGTAACTAAATATTAAAATAGGTGGTATCGTATGAAAAATCAATATCCAACGTTTATTTATATAACTAAAAAGTTTAATTTTGTTTTAGACGATTTCTCAAAACAATTATTCAACGCGTTAACCGAATCTATCCCTACGTCGGAACCAGAACTACGAAAGTTAATCACTCAAATACTTGAATCGATTCTATTTCCTGCAGAATTATCTACCGCAACTATAAGATATCTCGAACCGAAACTGCAACTTACCAAATCCGGTCCGCTCGGAAAAAATTCCTATGTAAGAACGAACGCGCGACAGGATTATGCTCGCCGATTACCGGAAAAACCTTATCAACCCACCCCTGCTCGGATACAACAGCAAACCCGCATGAAATTAGCAGTTGCCGCATGGCAATCTACTGGTGACTCTATCCGTAACCAATGGAATAAAGCCGCAACCGAATTCCAATTGGCTGGTGTTCATCTCTACCGTGGAGTATATATTTGCTTGCTCATCGATAACCTCCCTATCCCAGACCCATTTATCCCAACGCCGGAGTTGTTGCAATATTACCGCTCCCGATAATCGAGTCCTTTCCTAGTTAAACCTAGTTTTATTGTCCGGTAAGGATGAACGAGCTCGAGCTCGTTCATCCTTACCCGTCCAAGAAACCGTAATGAAAAAACATACACTTTTTTTTGACAGAATGGGTCTAAATTAAGTATAATATTTACTCTGTTTATAAACCACGATTCAATCGGCAGGAATCCGCTGTAGGCGGAGCATTAGCGTTGGCATCCGTTTGAATCGTATTTTTTTGAGGAGAACCTATGGGACGGTTAGGGAAATGGAAACTTATTTTAATTGCTGTGGTGTTAATCGCTTCAGCGTGGTATATTTATCCGACGATTCGTTGGTATTCATTATCCAAAGAGCAGCAATCGAAATTAAGCAAATCGGAATATGAATTCTTAAATAAACGGAAACTGAAACTCGGGCTGGATTTGCAAGGTGGCGTCCATATGTTGCTTAAGGTGGATATGGATAAAGTTAAAGAGATGGAGGTTGCGAAAGAAATTGAACGGCTTAATCTCGATTTCGCTAACGCCCGGCTTGATGCAAAAGCTATCTACGGCGGTGGTACCGTAGCGAACATCATTCAATATACCAATAAAGCAAATGAACCCGCAATTAAAGCTATTCTTGATAAATCTCTGCTCCTAAAAATAGATAGTGCTGCGCCGGTTAAAGAGAATCAAATCGCGCTAACCGTTGATGACCGAATTATCCATGAGAAAACCACGGATATTATGGATCGCGCCCGGAAAGTTATCGAGACCCGGGTTAATCAACTCGGACTATCTGAAACGAACGTTGCATTCCAAGGAACTGACCGTATTGTCGTTCAGCTTCCTGGAGAAGAAGATCCGGTTCGTGCTTCTCAAATTATCCAGAAACAAGCGTTCTTAGAATTTAAAATTGTTGCCGACCCGGAATTAGTTGACCAGATTATTGATTATCAAACGATGCAACTGAAACCCGGTGCCGTAATTCCGGAAGGATATGAACTGAAATATCTCCGTGAAACGAAAGATGGTCAACCGGTAACCGAACCGATTCTGCTCCGGACGAAAGCAGAATTAACCGGAGAACATATTGCGCAAGCGTCAGTAAAATTCAATACGATGAAATTCGGTGCGCCGTATGTCGAGCTGAAACTCGATCGGCAAGGAGCGCTGATTTTCGAACGGGTGACTGCGGCGAATGTAAAAAAACGGTTAGCGATTGTGCTCGACGGCGAAGTGAAAAGTGCGCCAGTAATTCGAGAACGTATCAGTGGCGGAAGTGCGATGATTGAAGGACGATTCACGATGGAAGAAGCGAAAGATTTAGCGATCGTGCTAAAAGCCGGAGCGTTACCAGCGCCGCTATTGGTTGAAGAAAGTCGGGCGATTGGACCGAGCCTTGGACTCGATTCGATTCAGAAAGGAATTTTTTCCGCGATACTTGGCGGATTGCTCGTTGCCGGGTTTATGTTTTTCTACTATCGCGGGTCGGGACTCATTGCGGATATTGCGTTAGTGTTAAATCTCATCATATTAATTGCAGCGTTATCTGCGTTGGATGCGGTGTTAACCGTTCCCGGTATTGCTGGGATTGTATTAACCATTGGTATGGCAGTAGATGCGAACGTGCTGATTTTCGAACGGATTCGAGAAGAGCTACGCGCCGGAAAAACTGTTCGGTCAGCAATCGATGCGGGATACAACCGTGCGTTTAATGCGATTCTCGATTCCAATGTTACTACGATTATTGCGGCAGTAATGTTATTCCAATTCGGAACCGGACCGGTTCGCGGATTTGCGGTTACGTTAAGTATCGGGTTGGTTATCAGTATGTTTACGGCAATTTTAGTTACTCGGGTTATTTTCGATTGGCTAACCTTACGCCGTAGTTTTACGAAACTTAGTATTTAAATGAAGGGCTAATGCAAACCGATTTAAACAGATACAAATCGCATGTTCAGTTTATATCTGCGAATATCCGTTTGCATTGGAATACAGAATGATTCAATTTATAAAACAACCGAATATTGATTTTATCGGAAAACGGTATTATGCGTATGGCATAACCGCATTTTTTGTTCTTATTGGGATCATTTCCTTAAGCGTTTGGGGACTGCGTGGAAATATTGATTTTGAAGGTGGAACTCTAGTCGAAGTCAAATTTAGCCAACCAATTCAAACCGATGCCATTCGAGCTGCCCTAGCCAAAATTCGGCTCGGCGAAAGTACTATCCAAGAAGTAGGATTTACAGGAACGGATTATATTATCCGGGCAGGTACCGCTGAAAAAGCTACTGAACAGACCGCAAATATCATTGTCGAAACATTAACCACGAGTTTTCCCGAGCAGAAAATAGAAGTGCTTCGTCGGGAAACCGTCGGGGCGAGCGTAAGTCGCGATTTCGTTCGGAGCGCATTTCTTGCGGTGCTTTGGGCATCGGGTGGAATGATTGTCTATATGGCGTGGCGGTTCCAATTCAAATATGCAGTTGCTGGGATTTTCGCCATGCTCCATGATGTTATCATCGTTGTTGGTATGCTTTCTCTATTCCATAAAGAAATCTCATTAGTAGTTATTGCAGCGATTCTAACCATTATGGGATATTCGATTAATGATACGATTATCATCTACGACCGGATTCGAGAGAATTTGCGGCTCCATCGCAAACTGTCGTTCGCTGAAATTATCAATTTAAGCACCAATCAGACATTGAGTCGAACTATTTTAACGGTCTTGACCGTATTTATCGTCGTTCTCTGTCTCTTTTTCTTTGGCGGGCAAGTTATTCACGATTTTGCGTTCACGATGATTATTGGCGTTATTTCCGGAACCTTCTCATCAATCTATGTTGCCAGTCCGATAGTTCTTGAATGGGTTAATTGGGAACGAAGACACTTAAAAAGATAAATACCCAATGTCAAAATTCTGAAGTCAAATCAATGCCGCATACCTTAATGTTGAAGCATACATTACTTCAGTGCGCTTCTCATGCGACACTTGGAAGAGGACATATGTAGAGTTTACATGAATAAAACTAACAACTTTTATCAAACTCAATAAAAAACTTTATTTGGTCTAATACAGGAGTTTTAGAATGAATGTAAAAGAATATGCTACGGAACAGATACGTAATATCGTTGTTGTTGGACATAACGGGACAGGTAAAACTTCGCTTACGGAAGCAATGCTGTTCGTTTCTGGTGCGATAACCCGCTTGGGTAAAGTTGATGAAGGAACCACCACGACCGATTTCGACCCGGATGAAATTAAACGGAAAATAACCATTAATGCGACGTTAGCGCCGTGTGATTGGAAAAAAACCAAAATAAATATTATTGATACTCCGGGATATGCGGATTTTATTGGCGAGGTGAAAGGCAGTATGCGGGTCGCGGATACTGCGCTCGTGGTGATCAATGCATCGTCCGGAGTTGAAGTTGAGACGGAAAAAGTTTGGGCGTATGCGGATGAATATGCGATTCCACGAATAGCGTTTATCACGAAAATGGACCGCGAACGCGCAGATTTTTTCAGTGCAATTCATTCGATTAGTGAAACGTTTAAAATGAACACGGTGCCGATCTCTTTGCCAATCGGAAAAGAACAAGGGTTCCGTGGTGTAATAAATTTGCTGAAAATGAAAGCGGAGTTGAACGAGAATGGAAAAATAAAAGAAGCAGAGATTCCCGCTGACCTGATGGTACAAGCGCAAGAATATAAAGAGAAGTTAATCGAAGCAGCAGCGGAAGCTGATGATGAGTTAACTATGAAATATCTTGATGGACAAGCACTAACGCCAGAAGAAATTCAAAAAGGATTGGTTATCGGGATTCGACAACGGAAATTCATTCCAGTCTTATGTGGTGCTGCGGTGCAGACAACGGGCGTCGCTACCCTATTAGATTTTATTGTTGATTATCTTCCTTCACCGGCGGAAATGCCGCCAGTAAAAGGAATTAACCCCGAGAGTAAAAAAGAAGAGGAACGACCTTGCAAATCCGACGCGCCGTTATGTGCGTTTGTCTATAAAACCATCGTTGACCCTTTTGCTGGGCGGTTAAGTTTTATTCGAGTATATTCCGGTATCTTGAAATCAGATTCAATCGTGTATAATGTTAATAAAGGAAAAGATGAGAAAATAGCGAATTTATTCTGGGTTATGGGGAAGCAGCATGCGGTGGTGCATAAAGTGGTTGCCGGTGATATTGCTGCCTGTTCGAAACTTGCCGTAACGACAACTTCGGATACGTTCGCTGACCGGGAACATCCGATAATGTTGCCAGCAACGAAGTTTCCAGACCCGGTAATTATGATGGCCATTGAAGCGAAAACGCAGGGCGATGAAGAGAAAATCAGCAATGCGATTCATCGGTTGACGGAAGAAGACCAGACCTTATCAGTTCGGCGAGATACGGAAACCCGACAGACGATTATTTCTGGCATGGGCGATTTACATTTAAATATTGTTCTAGACCGAATGAAAACAAAGTTTGGCGTTGATGCAGAATTAACTCCGCCAAAAATTGCATATCGAGAAACGATTCGGACTAAAGCAGAAGCGCAAGGGAAATATAAACGGCAATCCGGCGGTCGCGGTCAATATGGCGATGTCTGGCTACGGCTTGAACCGCTCCCACGTGGTAAAGGATACGAGTTCGTGAACGAGATTTTCGGCGGTGTCGTCCCGTCAAAATATATTCCGAGCGTGGAAAAAGGATTGCAAGAAGCTCTCCAGAAAGGTGTTCTTTCTGGTTCTCCGGTAACCGACTTGAGAATTACGCTCTACGATGGTTCTTATCACGAAGTTGATTCTTCGGATATGGCGTTCAAAATTGCAGCGTCAATCGGGTTTAAAAAAGCAATGGAATTAGCTAAACCGGTCATTCTCGAGCCGATTGTCGAAGTTGAAGTGACGGTACCTGAACAATATATGGGGGATATTATAGGCGATATCAATGCGAAACGTGGGCAGATTATGGGTGTAGATTCGAAAAATGGGAAACAGGTGATAAAAGCGTTGGTACCGCTAGCGGAAATGTCACGCTATGCGATTGATTTACGGTCAATTGCTCGGGGTCGTGGCAGTTATACAATGAAATTTTCCCATTATCAGGAAACTCCACCGGAAGTGAGTCAGAAGATTATTGCCGCTCGGAAACCTGAAGCGGCGGAAGAAGAAGAAACATAATCTATCAAAAAGCCGTTAAATGAGTTAAATAGGTTAAATGGTTATATAAGATTGCGATCAATCGGTAGAGGTTTCGGCTTTGTGTCGTCTGGGTTAGCGTTTTGGAGATTCATTTATCACGCTTACAATTTCGATACCCGATACCTTACCAGACCATGAATTTTAACGCTATAGATTTAACTTATTTAACTTATTTAACCTATTTAACCTATTTTGGCTCACCAGCATAACAATCTACATCAGGATCTTAATTCCGATAGCCGAGAGAAGGCGCAGGTTGCTTTATCTTCCGTTTGGGCAGCAGGATTTCTCACAATTCTTAAAATAGTTATCGGGATTATCACCGGCAGTTTAGGTATCATCTCTGAAGCGGCACATTCTGCGCTTGACCTTGGTGCAGCACTGATCACCTATTTTGCGGTTCGCTTCTCCGATAAACCTGCTGACCGTCGACATCTTTATGGCCATCATAAAATCGAAAGTTTCTCCGCATTAATCGAAACCGCACTCTTGCTTATCACCTGCTTCTGGATTATTTCTGAAGCTATCCAGCGGTTGATTAAACCGACGCAGATTGATGTAGGTTGGGTCGCGTTAAGTACGATGCTGGTTTCTTTAGCAATAACAATATCACGGGCGGTAGCATTATCTCGTGCAGCGAAAAAATATGATAGTCAAGCATTGGAAGCAGACGCATTGCATTTCCTAAGTGATATTTGGAGTACGGTGGTAGTTATCGTCGGTCTCATATTCGTTTTTGCTTTCGATTGGCACTGGGCTGACCCAATAGCAGCACTTATCGTTGCTCTCTGGGTGTTGATTGTTAGTGTCCGCCTAGGAAAACGGACGATTGACGTTCTCCTCGATACCGCACCAGGTGAAGCGACGATGTTACAGATAGAAGATGTGATTCGGTCGGTTTCCGGCGTGGAGTCGTTCAGTGATTTGCGAGTTCGGAAAGCTGGCGCACAAACGTTTATCGATATGCGGCTAGCAATTAATCGCACAGTTCCGTTCGAACAGGCGCATACTGTGGTTAATGAAGTTGAACAGAAACTCGCGAAACTCATTCCGAATGCGGATATCGTTATCCACGCTGATCCGCAAGCTACCAGCCAGGAACAAACCATAGATAAAATCCGATTGATTGCGAATTCCCTATCATTGACTATCCATAATGTTCAAATAAGCGAAATCGGACGGAAGTTATCGATTAACCTCCATTTAGAATTAGCGCCAGAAACTAAATTTGAGCATGCCCACGAGTTATCTCATCAGCTTGAAGATAGAATTAAACAGGAGATACCGAATGTTGCACAGGTTACGACACATCTTGAAATCGCAAACCATAATTCTGTCCCGGCAAAAGATGTTACCGGTCAAACCCAACGGTTAGTAGGAAAGATAAAAGCTACTGCAGAAATGATCCCTGGTGTGCTTGATTGCCATGAAGTCAATGTTCAGACTTCTGAAGGGAAGTATAAGGTATCGCTGCATTGTTGCTTGCAACCGGAACTATCCTTACCCGAAGTCCATGATATTTCAACCGCTATCGAACAGAGGATAAAATCTGAGTTCCCTCAAATAGCACAGATTACCGTCCATACCGAACCGGCAGATAGATAATTATGTATCAGATTATTCGAACGCCATAAACTGAAATTCCGGCATTACCATTTTATCATTCTCTTACTGCTTGAGTTCTTTTTCTAAATCTGCGATATGCTGTTTCGCTCGGTCGAGGATAAACGGATTCTGTTTAGCTCCGAATTCAATTGCTTTTTTATATCCTTCAATTGCATCTAACGTTCGGCCAGCTTTCTCGCAGGTTAGCGCTTTATTATAATACGTTTCGCCTAACCGCGGATTGATTTCTAGCGCTTTGTTAAAATCTGCAATTGCGCGGTCATATTCATTCTTTTGCGCATATGCTAACCCGCGATTGTTATACGCATCGGTATATCCCGCATCAAGTGCTATCGCTTCATTGCACATACTAATCGCTTCATCGAACCTACCCTTTTGAATCAATTTAATTGCTTGTTTATTATAGTATTTAGCAGTTTTAGGTTTGCCGAATAGCGTATTCCAAAAACTCATAATGTTCCCTCCTGAAATTAAAAAAGTAAGAATTTAGTGCATCACCTGCTAATAAAAGGTGTTTATAAAAAACGAATTGGAGCTGTTGATTTCAGAATGTAAAATGAAAGACAGAAAAACGGATGAACAAATTAGGAAGGTCTTGTCTCTTAAAAATTCTCGAGTAAGTGGTCGGTTATTTTTCGCACCCATTATACATCCGTCCTTTGCTATTCAACCTACTCCGATAGAATTAGATATATATGGGATGGCGGCCCGACCATCCGAACGTTCAACCTATCCGGTTATTTACCACCAGACACCCTTAACTATTGATAGAATTTGGAAATAATTGCTGATAGGAGTTTACTCTATTATAAAGGTAACAAAATGGAGTGTCAAGCTTTTGTCGGGGCTGAATATAGAGGAAACGCAATGTTTTTATCCATGCGATTTCTCATCCCCACGTTCTATGCGATCGTGCCTAGTTTGGTTTGCGTAGCGCGAATTCTCCTTGTTTTATACCGTGCCGATGAGCCAACCGGTTCTGTGGATGGTTATTTTAATTGAGTTCTTCTTCTTTCCACAGAAACGTTTCATGACAACAAGCGTCACCGCTTCCAATCATTTTATCTTTTAGATATTTTATATTCGGATGATATGATTGGAAATAGGTGAATGCGAACTGACAGAGATGTGGAATCAAATCACCCATTCCTAGATCTTTCATCGCTTCATATATCAGGCACCGACGAACGATAACGTCGAGTTTGGTATCTGTTTCTTCAATAACGTCGAACACCAGATTATGGCTTTCGAAATCTTTATAGATTTTCGCAAACGCTGGGAATTTATCGTCGGGTCCGATTGGCTTGAATCCTTGAAAGAATTCAGTAGCGACTTTAACTAAGACTTTCCCCATAATATCATCTGCAACTTGCTTTCCATACTTTTTCTGCAGACGAGGATATATCTGCGCTACCAGTTTAAACGCATTTTTTAATGCGGTTTTATTCTGCTCCGCTTGGTCAGCATCTGCTGATACGCAGAAGTTCAGTTTGTTCGCCGCTATCGTTGCTGGAATACCGATCATATACGCTGAAACTAATCCTATTTCATCTTTTAATAATTCCACCGCTTCCATAAAATAAATTCGATCCATTTTTATGAAATATCAAGGGCTATTAATCGTTCCTAAAAAAATCGGTTTCCCTTGTATCCATTATGCATCCGTTCTTTACCGAATAACTTAATCCGGGAAAATTAGATATATACGGAATGGCGATTTAACCATCTGAACGTTCAGCCTATCCAGTTATTTACCACCAGACACCCTTAACTATTGACAGAGTTGGAAATAATTGCTAATAGGAGTTTACTCTATTATAAAGGTAACAAAACGGAGTGTCAAGCTTTTATTCGGGTCGGTGACTTAATTGAAAAATCCAAATGCTGATTACGTTTTAGAAGATTTAGAAAAATCACGAAGGCTTTCAAGATTAAACCAAAAAAGAAACGCCAACATATTATGACTACGGTTAGTTGCGTCCTATATGTGACCCTATAAAAACCATTTTTCCTATAATTGTTTTTGTGTTCCTGCGCGTAATTAACATTTGCCGCACAGTATAGTGTTGTTCTGATAGTATCATCCCGAAAGCCTTCGGGGGTAAACATTAATGAGTGTATAACCGCTTATTTTTATCCATCATTTTGATGCACGCCAGATATCACCGAAACTCATCAAACCATTCGTAGGGTCATAGTTATAACTCCCGCCTTGATACCGCCACCAAGTCGGTGCTGGTAACGGAACTAGATTCGGGTTATTTAAATCATTTTCTAATTGATATCTGTCCCGATATGCTGGTATCTGGTGTACTAAATCTGGCGCAATTGACCAAATCGTATATGCACTAGGTTCTTTTTTCGGGTCAGTACTAACTCCGTTCGTATATGCCCAATACCATCCTTCACTACCGCCCATACCACTATACCAAGAACCACGCCATTTAAATTCATCATTAGGTATTTTGGTAATATACGCTATCGGAGTAGTTAATTTAGCCCAACCGATAATGTGCCACCGAGTATTATCATAGATTGGATAAGCGTTATAATCGGTAGCGTAAGCTTCTAATGCGGTTGATAATGTTTGCATTTCTTTTTTGACCCGACTTATTTTCGCTCGGGTTTGCGCTGCTAGATAGTTTGGAATAGCAATAGCAGCTAAAATGGCGATAATTGCAACGACAATAAGCAATTCTATAAGCGTAAATCCTTTATTTGTCTTGTTATACAATATACAATCACCTTCTTTCCTGAAAAAATGAAATATTAACATATTTGTTAATATATCGATAATAAAAAATAGGGGTTGATTTTTCAAATTCAACCCCTATGAATGCTACATAATCTTATTAATCAATAACCGATTCAAACCGCGATAGTTCTACCGGTACAAACCATCCATCGAGATACCAGTAAGTGATAAATTGCGGAGTAGCAGTTGTGCTCGACCAGTTGACCGAGTATACCCGTTTTCGGTCAGCAGTAATCGCTGCGCCACGCGGACCGATACCGGTTCCCGTAGCTTGCGGTGAAACTAAATCCTGCACTAGTACACCTCGTGCACCGGGTTCATCAACGAATACTTTTACCGGTCCTTTAGCATCTCGACCAACAGGAGCGCTAACATATACTGCAGCCGAATACGATTTCAACCCTTTTGGTAACGGAACAACATCGACATCAATCGCTGCACCGTTGGTATCATCTAATCCACGGGCGTTTGAGAAGTAGAACGGTTCAGGGTCTTGTTTATAACTAGTTACATCACTACCGGTCCGTGTAAATTTCCATACTCGACCGAATTGACTCGCAACATATATATCACCATTCTCCGGATTTACGCCTATTCCACGAACTACGCCGGATAGTTCTCCGAAAATATAATATTGGGCTTTCAGATTCCAGCTTGAATCATATACATACAACCGCCGAGCGACTTTATCTGCCATAAACGCATTGCCAAGATTATCGAACTCTAATGCACCGGGACCAGATAGAACTCGGTTATGTTTTGTTCCTGGTCCGAAACGGTTATAAGCAGAATCACCGCCATGCGCTAATATCGTAACGTAAACAGTATCGCCCATATATATATTCTTACTTCCTGCAACTAGAGACGATGCACCGTAGAGATAGTTTCTCGGTAAAATGGTGATTGCATTGGTAACCGGGTCAATCCAACCTGTAATGATACCTACATACGCTGTTGATGTTCCTACCGGTAATGGATGTGCTAAGTTAAGGATACCGCTGGTATCAAGATCCCACCATGAACCAGGAGTAAATGCTTGTCCAGGATGTGACCAGAATAGTACGAGAACGGAATCGCCAGCTACCGTAGTATCAACTGGTACTGTGAGATAAATGGTTGGAGAATCTACGCTGACATTATACCACCCTGTTCCGGTGCTATTATTCGCGTGACCTGTTCTTGCCAACGATGGACTTGAAGTAAAGAAATTCATTCCGTTGGTAGTTTGTGCTAATGTCGGGAATGCAGTATATACACCTTGGACAGAATATATCGGTCCTTTCGGAACATTATATACTCTATCTGATAACGCTGAACCGAGCCAGAGCGAGGTATCAATAGCGATTTTCGTTGGGTCGGTTATCTTATACCAGTCAAACCAATAGTTTCCGGAAGCATTCCCCTGCGGATAGAAGTTTAATCCAAGACCGGAAGCATTTGTCCATACACCGGTGATATCATAATATGGTTTTCCACCTAAAACACTGCTGATGTTAACTTGGTTTAAACTACTCACCGCTACAGCCGTAGTTACTCTTACCGGATTCCAAACCGGAATACTATCACCTTCAACATCCCAACTACGGGTTATCTGAAGAATACCACCCATACTAACAACGCCGGGGAACGGTTTTGCTGGTGTAATGACGCAGGTGGTACAGCTACTACCGGCATAGCTATCTAGGAACGTTGAGGAAACAACAAATGGGAAGTTATCTATTGCACGTCCGACAACATCAATACCGGGTTGTGCAGGGAAATATGTTCCAGTCCAAGCTGCATATGAACCTAACGGACCTACTGGCGAATTCGCGTCATAGACAAGTACACCTCGTCCAGCACCTGGCATCCTTCCCAACCATTGGACAAACACCGGTTTTGTCGTATCAGGTAACGGTGTGGTTAAGTATATTGTTCCATCATACGGTTTTAATTTCCCTTGAGTCCACGTTACCCAAACAGTGGTTGGGAACGAGCTTGCAGGATAGGGAATACCAGTTGTGTCACATAGGAATAGCAATCCACGCGATTGCGAATATCCACGACCTTGAGAAGCGGACCAGAAATTACGGCCAAGACCATTAGCGTTTGTATACACTCCGGTGATAGTATTCACGGCTCCATCAGGTAAAACGATATCTGTAGAATTCAGAGCAATCGCCGCTTCAGTCGACCTAGTTAACGTCGCAAAAAAGTTAGTTCCGATTCCGGATGATTGAGCTGCATTTGCATCCGTATAGACACCACCTACTTGCAGGATGAAATTGGTCGAGCTAATTCCGGGAATAACTATCGTTGTATCATTCGATGGCATAACCCAGATTGACCCAGCTCGAGTATAAGTGCCGCCATCTATTGTAATATAGAATTTTCCATTGTTATATGCTGCACCTGATGCTGCCCAAAGTCCGTAAAATTTATTACCTGCCCCGTCAATTCGGTCACGGATGAATCCACCGACACTAGCAGTACTAAATAGCGGGTCGCTTGGATCTGCTGGAAATACGTAACTTAAATTGCCATAAGTTGCAGCGTAATAATAATTTGCTAACAACCGATTATTCACCGAATCTAATGCGATTCCATATCCAGCACTCAAATATGGACCAGAAGCCGTAACAAACGCATAGGTCGTTGATATATACCAAGCAAACGATATGCTGGTACTAAGAAACATTATTACTACAACGAAAAAGCACAACCGGAACAAATTCATTTTTTTAGCCATAAAATTTTCTCCCTCCTTTCGTATCAAAGATGTTTTACCCAAATTTGTTAATTTCTTCAAAAACATCCCTCCTATCTTTAACAAAAATTTAATGCACACGCTACACTAAGTGTTATATAATATATCACATTATTTAAATTTGTCAAGTATTTCTGGTGTTTAATACGGGTCTTAAAATAAGAGGAATTTTAAAAAGAACGCAATAACAATCAATACTTGTCATGAACAAATAGCAATTTAGATTTTAATGAATTATCCCTAACCTATACTAGCCAAGGATTACGGTGATATAATGCGATTCGCCCTTTGGAAAAATAGGTAGCAGATTCGATACAATTTTTTTACCGTCAATCCAGATTTCTTTCACCCCGCAATTAATCCCGCTAGGGTTTTTTACCGTAATATGATAAGTTGCGTCGCGATATTTTCGGGTGACCGAGTATTCTTTCCAATGTTTCGGTATACACGGGTCAACCAGTAGACCATTATAAGTCGGCTTAACACCAAGAATATGGTCAAGACCATCACGAAGCATCCACGCAGCGGTGCCAGTTAACCAAGAATGTGATGCTTGTCCAAAGGTCGGATGTTCCGGGCTGGTAACATATTCCGCATAAACATACGGTTCGACTTCGTAGATATCCTCATCAGCCGGGTCATAAATAATTTCAGATTGTAGCTTGGAGATTTTCGATTGAGGAAATAATGGTTTAACTTTAACCTTAATCTTTTTTGAGGTCTGAAATGCTGGTGGTAACGCTTTTTTATAATATTCATACGCTATATCTCCGCGCCCGAGTAAACATTCCGCATAAATTGCCCAAGTTACCGGATGATTGAATACCGCACCATTTTCTTTTTTGCCCGGAACGCACCGGGTTGCTAGCCCGATCCGCGGATTGACTTCAGTATATGCTGGCGCAACGAGTTGAGGTCCTTTCGGGGTATCAAGATATTTTCTAACCGAATCGAGTGCTTTAATTGCGCGGTTTTTTGGGGCAATTCCGCTGATTACCGCCCAGGTCTGCGTATTGATAAATATTTTCCCTTCTTTACATTTCTTCGAGCCGATAATTTCACCCCAATCATTCGTTCCGCGGATATACCAATTTCCATCCCAACAAAGGCGGTTGATGGTATTAGCAAGTTTAAAATATGCTTGTTCATACTTTTGACGTAACGAACGTATCGAGCGAGTTTGATACATCAGCCCCTTACTCTGTAGTTTTTTTTCCGATTCTAAATATTTCAGCAATTGCACAGTTTCCTTAATTGCAAGCGCTAGACACATCGCTACCCAAACGCTTTCCCCTTTGCCCTGCCGCCCGAGATAATCGAGTGTATCGTTCCAATCGCCAGGACCAAATTTCGGTAACCCACGGTTCGTCGTATCGTTTAAGACATAATTGATATTATTGAGTAGATGCTGTAAAATAGTTCCCTTTCCCCCATCAAGATATTCAACGGATTGTTCAAGAATCGCAAAATCACCGGTCTCTTTCAGATAATTAGTTACCGCTAGTGGAAACCAAAGCGGGGTATCCGAATGTCCGGTTCGTTCACCACCACCGGTTATCGGAAAATAACAATGCATAACCGATCCATTTTTAAATTGATTCTGCGCCATTTCAAGAATCCGCTGTTTAACCGCATCTGGTTCAACCATAACCGGACCGAGTGCATCCTGACAGGCATCGCGGTATCCCCTACCGAAAAGAAGTCCGCCATGGTAATACGACGCATTCCGTGAAAACAAAAACGTAATTTTGTTCTGATATTGATTCCAGATATTCAGGGCAAGGTTCATTTGTGGGTCTGGGGTTGCGACCTGCGCATGGCTTAAATACCAATCCCAATATTTCCGGAGTTGATTAAATTCTTTATCTATGTTCAAAGAATCAGCGTATTTTTTTATGAACGGTTTAGCTAATTTCCGTGCTGGTTCAACTGGGGTGCGTAAACCGCGATCGTGCGGTTTATCAACCACGCCTAAGATAATTGTAAACTCAAGCTCTTCTTTTGGAGCGAGTGAAATATTGTTCTGAAGCGCAGCAACCGCATCTCCTGCAGTAATCATGGTATTCGAACATTTACCTTGTTCAATAGCGAGCGGATTCGATTCGCTACGCCATGGTCCGATAAACTTATTTCTGCTTCCATCGAAACCAATTACCGGTAGACTGCTCGAAAAATAAACCCATTTATTCCATGCCTGGTTTGCCTGCTTAACTGTCGGTCCGGAATAGGTTACCCAGTATCGTTTCGTTGCATAAATCGCATTATCTTCCTGCACAAATCGGACATCATTAAAATGCTGGTCGTTTGGCTGGTTGATGAGATCAACGAGTGCATGACCCAAACAGAGTTCAACAAAAGAAAAGATACTTAAATTGCGAGGTTTATTTCCGCGATTAATCAAACGAATATGCCAGACCTCTAATTCATCTTCCAGTGGAACAAAATAGCAAACAGTTGAGCGGATATGTGCATATTCCTGCTCGATAATAGTGTATCCCAATCCATGCCGACATTGATAGAACACGGGCGGTTTGCAGACCGGCTGCCAGGATAATGACCAATATTCTCCGTTCTCATTATCGCGAAGATAAACATATTTCCCTGGTCGATCCCAAGGAAGAGCGTTATATCGCCATCGGGTGATTCGACTATCTTTCGGTGAAATATAGAAACTATATCCCCCGCCAACATGCGTGATTAATACGTGATAGGTTTTATTGGTTAAATAGTTTACCCACGGTGCCGGAGTATCCGGCCGGATGATAATAAACTCTTTTCCATCTTTTGAAAAATGACCATATTTGCCCATACCTAATAGTTCTCCATCAAACCTTTCAAACAAAAGACGCAACGATAATCCTGTTTACCCTGCCAGGATAAAATAAAGATTTCTTTGCGTCCTTGCTAAATATAGTGTCCTATACGACTCTCTTTTATTTAATTCCGCAGAGTATCTTTCCTGCATTAAGGATACTTGCGGTTTTTCGTTCTGAATCTGAACCGACATAGATGCGAACGACCGGTTCAGTATCCGACGCCCGAATTAATAGCCAACTTCCATCAACCAGATAGAATTTAATTCCATCGAAACTGCTGATGTTATCTACGGTAATATTCGCGATTTTATCCGGCGGCTGCGATTTCAGCCGATTGATTAACCCGATTCTTATTTCATCCGGACAATGCGCATCAATCCGGTCGTAAACGAGCTTCCCAAATCGGCTTTCTAAATCAGCTACCAAATTACTCGGTTTTTTTCCCGTTGTTACTAAACATTCTAATGTAAGAAGTCCGAGCAATAGTCCGTCGCGTTCCGGAATATGATTTTTAATCCCGATTCCGCCGCTTTCTTCGCCGCCAATGAGGATATCCTTCTGCACCATCAACTCAGCAACGTTCTTGAATCCGACCGGCACTTCTGTCACAGTCGCGCCATATTCTGCAGCGAGTTTATCTATTATTGATGCCATAGAAATGGTGCGAACGACATCGCCAGACCATTTCCTAGTCTTTTTTAGATGCTCAAATAATATCGGTGCTAAATGATGTGGGGTGACAAACCGTCCTTGTTCATCAACAACTCCGATACGGTCACTATCTCCATCAGTAGCTAGGCCAACGGTTGCACCGAATCGTTGGACTTCTTCAAACAGCATCCCCAGATTTTTTGGTATTGGTTCCGGAAGAATTCCGCCGAATAGCGCGTCTCGATTCCCGCGTATCGTTTTAACCTGAATTTTCCCCCCTTGCAGGAGTTGTTCTAGATAATTTTTGCCGACCCCATGCATCGAATCCGCAACAACCTTGATAGGATACTCTATTATTTTTTCTAACACAACAAATGATTGTAATTGGGTTAAATACGGTGTAACCAAATCCGTTTTCTGAATATACCTTTGCGCAATTTTAGGTTCACGTCTTGGAAGTGTTTGATATAGTTTTTTTTCAATCGCTTGGGTAATCTCTTTAGTTGCGGAACCGCCATACGGCGCTTTAAACTTTATCCCATTATATAATGGTGGATTATGCGATGCGGTTATCATAATTCCGCCAGCGCATTGCCGTTGTTTGGTTGCTAGCGAAAGTGCCGGGGTCGGCAACGCGGTATCGCTCAAATATACCGGAATATGATTACTTGCGACGACTTCAGCTACCCGTAGAGCGTAGTTTTCTGAATGAAAACGGTAGTCATACCCGATAACAATACCACGAGATGCGTTTCCGGTTGAAAAAATATAATCGGCCAACGCCTGCGCGATAATTTCAACATTCGCAAAAGTAAATTCATCGGCGATAATCGCTCGCCATCCATCAGTTCCGAATCGTATTTGCATATTCTTAATTAAATGAGTTAAATGGGTTAAATCAGTTAAATTATTGAGGGTTCAAAACCGTGTCTTATGAACCCCAAACACTCATAACACGTTTAACTATTAACCTATTTATCCTTATTAGCTGATTTATGTTATTCGTATAATATCCATTTATCTTTTTCAAGAGCAGTAGAACTATTCGCATTCTTCATGAACCGTACGGCATCAGCGATAACAATATCATTCGCATCATCGGAAAGCGTTACCGTTCCCGTTGTCCCAGCGGAAAAGTAAAATTTACCTAAAAGATTCCACTGCCCGCCATTAACCTCTTGATTGACCCTGATAGTGGTTATCCCACCGAAATAATTTATGGTATATGGTGCATTCGTTGCGCGATTAGAATGAATACTCCACCACGCATAGACATCATAGAATCCGGGATTCGGGATAGTCGGTCGCCAGATAGCTTTTGCGGTTCCCGACCCTGGATTATGACAATAATAATTTGCGCCGTATCGGTCTCCTTGGGAACTCGATAACCACCAGCCACCTCCGGTAGTAGTAAACCCTGGTGAATTATTATCCAAAATTAAATTCACGTAATCCCCGCTCTTATCAAGAACCACATCAATTTGGTCATAGTCATAACTACTATTCGCTGCATAAACCTGCACCTTCAGTTGATACTCTCCATCTATAAAGGGTTCGGTAGACCAATAATATTGATAGGGAGTTGTAGTTAATCGCGAAACCTGCGTGGTATTAATCCAAAAAACAATCGAATTTATCGATACCGGAAACGAAGTGGTTGCGGTAATATATCTGTTTCCAGAAATAACCTGATTTGCAGTTATATTGCTAAAATGTATCTGGACTAGCGCCGTATCGAGCGAAATACTAGTTAAATAATATTGACTTGAAATCGCGCGGCGATAATTGGTTAACACCGCATAATTATTAGTTAACGAAAAATCTGCATTGTTGATAGACCGGGTATCCCAATCGAACCAGGTGACTAATTTCAGATTTGGGAATTCCGCTTGGAGATGGTCATAAATCAGATTCATTTTCTCAATTCCATACGCGGTGCAATCATAAGCGATAGAATCCTTAGAATAAGCATGGCAGGCAGCCCATTCAGGCAGCATAATCGGTTTACGATGCGAGGTTGCAAAATTATAAACATACTGGATTTTGGTTCTTGGGTCAGTTTGGTCAGTCGTCCCCGTACCTAATCCCATATACATATCTACTCCTATCCAGTCAACATATTCATCTCCAGGATAATATCCGGGGATATTGCTTGTCGGTGACCAGTTCGGCGCCCAAACCATAGCGATATTCGGCGCTTCCTCTTTAAAAATGTTATAGAGCAACCGCCATTTATTGACATATTTTGCGGTATCACCCGACCAATTAAATTCGCTTAAATTCATTTCTGACGCCCAGCGAACAAAAACTGGCATCCGTAACGTATGCGCAGCTTGCGCCCATTTCCGGATATACGGGCCATCAACCACCGAGTCCAACCCAAAATTATTCGGCGCAAATGCTATCTGCACCGCTGCACCGTATATTTTTGCATTCTGCGCCCATGCGGTTGGGAACCCTGAACCCCAACCGGCATAAATCATATAACAAGCATGTTTTTTTTGCGTTGCGGTTTCGAATGCATAAATGTTACCCGGAGCGACCGGATCCGCCTCAATATATGCACCGAGATAACAACCAGAACTCGGTTCGTATTTTGCTAATCCGAATACAATTGTTGATATAGATAAAGAGATTATTACTAATAAAAATAATCTAAAATAAATCTGCATTCGAAAAAAATTATTTCATACCAGTTAATTCAATATATTTTGCGAACCCAGGATAAATAAACGTTCGGTCAACCTTTTGCGGGTCATCTGGTTCAACGGCATCATGGAATCGAATCAACCGCAGTCGGTCAGACCGTGAGTTGATGGTAAACTGGATATTCGGAGTATCACAGTAAAGATAATATCGGTCTTGCGCTAAATCGCAGAGCAGTTCCCAAGTACCGTTCTGCATACATACCTCGACCAATTGTTTGCCATTCAACCTGATTTTCGTTGGCGTTTCTATCGGTTGTCCAAGGGTTACTATCGGACTTCTCCCAGCTGATAATAATGGATAAAATTTTCCTTCCTTAACCACGTGAGGGATAGAACTGAGTTTCTGACCAGTATTTTCCGCTACTGTAACCATTTTAACTAGTATCCGTTTACTTACAGTAATCGGCTGGGTATCAAGCGATGTAGCAATTATCACCGCAAACGGAGATTGCGATACAATCTCCATTTTTGTCGTCGTATATGGTTGGTTGGAATTAAACGCTCCCGCAATTACCTGCGTGTTCTCAGTATCAACATATAAAATACCAGCGTTCGTATCCCTGATAATTTCACCCGTTTCGGAAGGGAAAATGCCGGACGTTAAGGTATGATGGGTTATCGGCAGGTGATACCATCGTGCCATTAAATCAACGGCAAATTTGGGTATATCACGATATTTCGCTTCTGCAATTAGCAGGTTTTCCCGTTTCGGGTCGTAAAAACCATACGCATATTTGCGGGTTATATCTATCCCCATCGGTTGATAACCAAGTAGAATCGCATTTTCGGTAGTAAAAGCGGTTTGGGTATCCAGTTTTGTTGCTTGCACACTTTCAAATCCTATCCCTGCAAAACTGAATTCCATCGGTGATATCGGAACGCGAGATACCCGATACTTGGATAGCGCATAAATCGTTTCTTCGTTACCAACAAATTTATTCTGTGCCGCATTTGCAAACTCGGTATTTGCATAAATGATACTTTTGCTGCCAGGATATTTTGCCGCATGACTTCGTCCGGAGGCAATAACCAAATCCGCTTTTCCATCATATTCTCGGTCAATAAATCGATTTTGTATTCGATAGAACCAAGCGAGTACGTGCAGTTCGTTTAGATAGTTTGCATAGGTACACATATCTTCCAAAGAGTATCCGATATCAATCATTCGTTGTGTCGGTCGAATTTCTCGAGCTAAAAACAATTTCGCACCAAGCCCGAATAACCCCCATCGGGTCGGGTCGGATTGCATTCCATATGAAGTTAACGTCGCAATGTCGTCTGTGGTATGATACGCTGAAAATAATACGGCATCGATATCCTGCAACCCACAATATACGGCGGTTTCTACCATACTTCCTGCGCGATAATGATTTGGCCAACAAGTAGCGGTTTTCCGAAGCACGAGCGGTTTCCCAGCCCATTTCGCGCGAGTTACCCACGGCATCAACGACCATTCATCAGTTGATTTTAGTTCATTTTTATTCTCATATCCAAATTCAGCGAGCGTTTCTTGTGGTAAATACGCAATCAATTTTCCAACAGGCATTTTCTGTTCTTCCGGATTATCTACCACCATATTGGTTACGGTGAAATCTAACTCTTGAATAACTGACCAGGTGTCTGGAATAACCGCGCAGTTCACCGATGCGGTCAGAGGGATTTTCAACCCTTTTTCGCGCAGAAAATCACGTAGTTCAGCGAAATATTGCCGTTGGAGTTCAACAAGAAATCGAACTGCATCCGCACGTCGTCCAGGCGATTTCATCGGGTCTGTAGTTTCGCCTTTAATTACAGATTCGAAATGATCCAGCGTCATATTCGGTATTAATACTGTTTGTTGTTCGAGATTTTCTTGCTTAGTTAATCCGCTTAAGGCGAACTGCCGACGAGTTGCTACCGTCCAAGCACGGTTAAGGTTAGCAGTGGTTCCATATTTCTTTAAAAGCCATTGATTCCATTTCTGCTGTAACTCGGTTTTATATGGTTCAACTAGCATATTTAATCGTTCCGGACGCGTAAAGAAACTATCTTCAGCAACCAACTCAAGCATCGCTACTGCTGGATCCGCCGCAAATGATAACCCCGTATATGGATTAATATACGAGCATAAAAATTTTTCTGCGTATTGGTTTTGTAGCTCAATCAGTTTCTGGTTGAAATATGCATATGGTCGGGCTCCAGCTCCGAGCTGATCAGCGTTAACCACCGAATCGCCAGGTTTAAAAACTCTTTCTGCGCGCAAAGTTAAATAGGTATAAATTCCACGCTGTTTCAGTTTATATATCCAATATGCTAACCGGTCACGATAATTCCGGTCGAAATAACGAGTTTCAGCGTTTCGTGGATATGATTCATCAAAAATATTCCGTCGAATAATTCCGCCAGGTCTATCCAGTGAATCAAACCGAACCAGATTAACGCCGGCGCGCGCGAGTGTTTCTACTACTCGGTCAATCCGTTCTTTCGGGATATCAACATGTTCTTGGGGAATGACTACGCCCCAGAATCGTGCTCGGGTTCCATCAGCGAAATAGAAATGACCATCAGGTCTTACCGAGAGAAAACCATGTTTACCGGCTGGTGCATCAAGGAGAACGCTAAAATCATATAACGAAGACTCCGGAAAAAAATCAAAATTCGGATTTAATGTTCGAAGATTAATCGGTTCACTCTCAACAGCAAAACAAACTGGTTGGATTAAACAAACCACAATGTTGAGAATTATAAAAATATAAATGAAATTCGAGTACATACCATCTACTTTACCGATTCAGTTTTAAAATGAACAACGTTAGGATTTGGTATAACTTTTTCATTGAGAATAAATTATAGCTCGAATTATCTTAAGTTAACCAAACAAACTACCGGTTCATTCGAATCCATCGTTGCTAATTCCGCATTTGCTAACGAGATAATTTGTGATATCTCAAGCAAACCAGATAAATCTAAGATTCTACTACGATATAAAATGAAGGTATCAGGAAGTGTTCTTCCCGCATCGCCGTAACTAGTATGTTCCTGAATGAACTTTTCTAATGTTTCCGTTAAGTTTCCTTTAGTTGTTTGAGCTATAGCACTATCATTGAATTGAAGACGAATGATTCCTTCTTTATCCAGGATACGGACCGGGTGAAGCGCTTGCCGATAGAGTCCGAAAAGCCGTTTTTTCAATACTGTTGCCATATAGATATCTAAATATGGTGTCCCCCCGAGATGTTTAACTTGTTCGGGTTCCACCTGAAGCGATTGCGCTGCAATTTGTTTCCGTGCTTCTTCCGATACCATTCGATCACGCAAATCCCGAGTGCGAAGTTCTGTTGTGCCGGTAGCCGTTGCCCGCAGAATATTTTTTTGTGCGTCAACTTCAACCTGGATTTCGATACTTTCCGCTGCTGCGCCCATTGCTAATACCGCAGATTCAACTTCTTGCCGTATTTTAAGAATATCGTTACTCGTTGGATTGATAACCGTTCGTTCAATCGTATCCCGTACCATCGCTAGTGCTACACCAATAGCGGAAATCACGGCTGCATTTTTCGCTATTTGATACCGCATTTGCATCTGCTTAGCTAAATAGGGAACAATCGCTGCAGCACCGCCACCGCCGCCAATTAATGAAACCAACTGTTTATCTAACTTATAATCCTGTAATAATTGTCCAACAACACGGAGACATTTGGTAGCGGATTTGCTTAAAATATCTTCCGCGACCTGCGTTTCGTTTATTTTTAATTCCTTTGCAAGCAGAGAAATTGCCTGTTTTATCGCCGAAAGGTTTCCTGCAGCATAGTCTCCCGAAGGAACATATCCAGCAAAATTTGCCGCACACGTCGGGGTAATTGCTACTTTCGCCCCGCAAGTTGATTCAATATAAACATAATCTGCTGGATCGCCCGGTTTCGGCTGGATATATTTCAACGTTGCATTCGCGAGCAGTTCCGGCTGAGTAAATGCCGCGTATCCCAGCCCAGCAATATGCGCACTCCGCGGTCCAACATCCGCAATTCGATTATGTTTGACTCGACACATTGACCCGCCAGCAATCCCGAGCGTTCGAACATCAAGCGTTCGAAGATATACCCGGTGTCCGCCAACCTCAGCAGTTTTAACGAGCGCCCGGCCGTTTCTAATAGCGGAGATATCGGTACTAGTTCCGCCAACTTCCAGAAAAATACCGTCGGAGATTTTCGCATACATCAGCGCTGCAGCTACTCCCGCAGCCGGTCCGGATAACATGGTTAAAATCGGCCGTTTCCGCATCTGGACGATATCCATCACTCCGCCATCAGACCGCATAATCATCAACGGTGCGGTTATACCAGCTTTCCGTACACTCGATTCCGTCATGTTCGCAGTTTCGAGCATTTTCGGCAACATACTCGCATTAATCACCGCAGTCCGAGTCCGAATTTTTAATCCATAAAGTTGTGAAATTTCAAATGATGCGGTTGCAGGGAGCCCTAACTCTGCGGCTACTTCAAGAACGAGCTCTTCGTTCGTTGTATCATCAACACTAAATGCTTCTGCGGCAACGATAACCTTCGCACCTTCGGTAAGAAGTTCGTAAATTAGATTTTTTATGGTCTCTCGGCTAGGAGCTTCCGTAGTATCTAGGAACCGATGATAGGTTTTCAGCAATCTACCCGGTGCTAACGTAATATCACCAATCTGCGTTTCTGATTTTGCCCGCAGTTTTTCCATTCCTTTTCCCATACCGAGTATACCTACCGGCGCTACATCTCCTTCGAGTAACGCATTCGTCGCTTGGGTCGTACTATGGGCAATAAACGCTACTTCTTCAGGGGCGATCTGCGATTCAGCTAGTAGCTGATGCAAAGATTCAATGATACCTTTAGCGACACCTTCCTCCGCAGTATGAGTCGTCGGAACTTTCGCCTGGCCGATTAATTCGAATGTGGCAGAATCTATCGCAACCGCGTGAGTGAATGTCCCCCCAACGTCGATACCGATTCTAATCCTACGTTTATCCATAAATTACACAAAACCAAAATTCGATTGTCAAATATCAGATTAAAGTACTGTGTCGAACCTAGGTTTTAGATTTAGAAATATTTTTATGGCTCGGATTTCGGATTTGATTGTATAACGATTCCATTTGCTACAGCTCGTTCGCGACCAGGATTACCAGCACTATCTTTATCTGACGGAAAATTCACAATCGTATCGTAGATGACCATAGTTGTTGACCCGCCACCGTCAAGGTTCATAGCATCAGTTGCTCCGAGCGAAATCATTAGGTTGGCTAAAGAATCAAGACTAATCCCGTTACTTACCTCAGGTTGTCGACCGTCAACAGTTACCAGAAGCAGCTTATTTTCTTTCGTGATACCGACCGCAGTGCGCGGATGAGTGGTCGTGCTGAAACCAATATTGCTACCTTCTTCTAAAACCGTTACATACGGTTGACCGTTTCGTACCAACATCGAGACCCCACCTAACGCTTCTGTTACTTCTGACCAATCAGTGGTATTAATACTGTATAATTTTCCGTCTTTATACCCAACCCGGTCGAATATCGCCTTTCGGGTTGAAGTTATCCCGACTGCTGCCCGTGCAGGTTTATCCGATAATGGTGGCGCAACTAATTGCCCATTAGTCATAACCAATCCTACCGGGACTTTTGGATTAAAACTAAAAAATCCGCCGTTAATCCCGGCTATCGCTTGATTCCGTTTAACGATTGAAGTCATTCGTTCAAGTCCATTATACGCTGTCGCAACCGTAACAGTTATATTCGGATTATTTAAGTCAATAGTGAGGACGCTAATATTTAGCAACATACCACTGGTATCTGTTTGCAGATGATAATATTCGACCCCATGAGTTATAGGAAACGAAACTTCTTGATGGATGGCAAACACGACAGAACATAAAATTAAACATAAAAAAATGCTAAGATAGAATTTATCTACATAATATAAATAGGTGCGTTTCATAATTATTTTTTGAGTTTGTTATCCTTGCTGGTGTCCGTAGTTTGAAGGTCACCAACTAGGACAACAAATTCGCTTAATTCTACCGGAATAACAGAATCATGGATAAATTTTATCGCATCGGCAATAACTACGCCGTTAGCGGTATCAGTTAACCGGACATATCCAGTCGTCCCAGCAGAAAATGGATAGGTACCTAACAACCGCCATTGGAATCCGATTTGCCGTTGGTCGACGTAAACGGTGGTCGTACCACCGGCATACCCTATTGTATACGGCGCATTACTCGCCCGATTTATATCAGCAGTACTCGTATCCCACCACGCATACACGCGATATAACCCTGGAATAAGCAAATTCGGAGTCCACATTGCGGTTCGGCCGGCGCCTGGATTTGAATAGTAATAGTTACTTCCGTATGCGCCATAAAATCCTGCACCAGCAGTCTCCGCACTAAACCAACTGCCAGTACTGGTGAAGGTTCCGCGACTATTTGACGCAGAATTATCAATAATATATGGGTCAGTTGAATCCCAGCTACCCGTGAACCCGATTTTATTTATGAAATTATCTAACGTGTCATTATATGCCATTGCTATACGATTTAAGCAGTACATGCATTGAGTTCGATTAGTGCTTCCCGTACCAAAGGTATTGCCAACATAATTAAACGCAGCGATATATCCGGCTTCGTGAACTAATCCAAGAATAGATACAGAATCGAGCGAATAGGCAAACGTGGTATATCCCCCATACGGATACGCGAGATATTTGCATTTCTTAGGTAAATAAGCATTGATCGAATCGCGAGAAACGCCAAGTTCAATTCGAATTGAGTTTGCAGATAGAGTATGAAGATTAGGATGGTTAATGGTATGCGATTGCGTATCGAAATACCCGCTTAATTGTGCAACGCTGTGGTCAGCGAAACTCGGTCGATATCCAACCCAGCCGGATGAAGAACCCATTCTTCCAGTAGTGGTAAAAATTAAACCGTGGTATTGTCGTGTAGTCAGATAGCTTACTCCACGGATCAGTTCTCCTTCATAATTATCATCGAACGTTATCACAATCGGATTCGATGGGAGCGGAGTGCCAAAACGGAGATATGATACGACGGTATCTAAACTAACCGCAGTATAACCATGATTTTTTAGAAAATCAATCTGGTCTCTAAAATTGTCCTGTATCGTCATAACATTTGACCAATATTGTCCACCAGGGAGAATTTCGTGATATCCAACTATTGGAATATTAACCGTTGGTGGAATAACCCATTTCTGCAATGACCGTGCATTTATCCCTTGAGCGATATATACCGTCTGAATGTTCGGGTGGAACCCGACTCCAGTAGGTGCAGTTAATCCGGAGCCGAATATCGTATCAATGGCAACACCAGCTGAATTGAAAATCACCACGCGATTTGCTCCGGAATCGGATACGTAAACGTTGCCAAAATTATCTACTTCGCAGGCATACGGAGCAGTCCAAGAACCAGATAATGAACCGGATAAACTGTAACTAGCAGTGGTTCCAGTAATTGTTCCGGTGAACTTCCATACCTTCTGATTCGTTACATCAGCAATATAAACTGTTTTTCCATCTCTTGTCACTCCTATCCCCGGATGGAGGTTGCCAGTCGTATTGATGGTAATTGGGCTGCCAGTAAGGTTCTGCCCGCTGGTAGTCATAACATAAAACCGTACCGCTGTCAGATTCACTTTTTCAACGATAAACACATGGTTGCTGGTATCAATATCGATATCACCGAGCCGAAACGATGGCTCGAATCCGTTCAGCATAGTTCCGTCAATCGCCCGATATTTGAATACGTTCTGTTTGGTTGTAGTTCCGCCATCGCAAGTTACATAGATGATACCGTTGGTATCAATAGCGATTCCGGATGGATTGTACATCGCTACGGTAGTACCGGTTGAACTTTTGCCATTGCGAATCGGAGAATAGAAGGCTTTTGCTCCATTATACGGATGCCAGATATGCACGCTATTATCGCCATACCCGCAAGTCCAAATCTGTCCACCAAAATCAAGCTGAATAAATTGCGCTTGATTCATATTCGTCCCGAAATTGGAAACATAAGTATATCCGGCAAAACTCAAGGAAGTTGAAATGAAAACCAATAGAACCTGTAAACCCCATACTGGACGCAATAGACGAAAAGAACTTGGTTTCATTTGTATATCAAAAAATAAGATAAAAATAGACCGAAAATATAATAAATAATTTTGGGTGAGCCAAACAACTCAAGCTCACCCAAAAGATAGCCGAATATCAACGTTCATCTCAACCTAT
Source organism: bacterium (assembly GCA_026416715.1). Taxonomy (NCBI): domain Bacteria; species bacterium. Next base: position 28,958 of record JAOAEQ010000023.1, on the reverse strand, counting down.
TTTATTTGGCTTATGTAACACTTCGGTGTTAACAAGGGCTACTTATATTTCGAAGTCGCTCAGCTAGCACCACTTGCCGAAATTGATATCCCTGCATAGATACATCGCAAAATATCGCAACACAATCGTTTTCTACGGTCCCCAACGCATAATATCGCCGTTCGAAACCGTGCCATTTGTTGGGTCATATAGTTGTACTTGGTATGGTGGTACTGCAGCTTCAAAATTCTGGTCGGGTCCGTATGACATCAGCATCCAGGTTTTCATCCGCGAATAGACCCGATCATAGAGTTCAGGTACTAGAACAAATCGGGTGTTCGGAGTTCCAGAACCATCTGTTGGATTCAACCCACCTAAACTCCATACATACGGCGGATCCCAGAATGGATATATCTTATTTATCGGAATATCGTTTGAAGCGTTGAATGCATCTATCGGCAACGAAGATAAATAAGCGACCGGAGTGGTGATAGCTTTCAGTCGGTCAAGTCGGCTATATAATCCCAAATTTGTCCACGGATAAGCGTTCTGGTCAACGTAGTAGCTTTCGATACCGGTAGCGATTGCCCGCATATCTGATTTCGTTCGAGATACTTTCGATCGGGTTTGTGCGGCGAGAAAGTTCGGAATCGCTATTGCTGCGAGTATCGCAATAATCGCAACTACGATGAGCAATTCGATTAGCGTAAACCCTTTTGGTGATTTAAGCATAATACTAATCCCTCCTTTGCTAGGAAATCCTGTGCAACATGCACACGTTAATCTCGCTTATAATGTAGCCCAATTTGAGCTAATTTGTCAAGTAATTATACAAGTTTATACTAAATTCATTCTGAGGAGTAAGCGGTGGAGAATGAGAATTGAACGGTTCAATTCTCATTCTCTACCCAACAGGGCAAAAAAGAATGGTTTGAAGTAGAAAGCAAAAAAAGATTGGTTGAATGATCGGTAAAGAAAATAATTGCAATGTTAATAGTCTAGGGTAAGTTTACATATCGTTTTGTTATAACTTTAACGGAAGTAGGGGCTGAACCTATTCAGCCCCTATCGGAGACAACTATTTTGGTGTTTCAGTTGGTTTTTTCTCTTCGGTTTTCTTCTCTTCTGCGGGAACGGTTGCTGGGACCTGGTTAACAACTTCAAGAATATCTGATGCCGGAAGGATAACCGGCAGCATCCCGAGTCCGCTCATACCGCCAAATACCGAGCGACTACTCCGTTCGAGCGGAATCGAACGGAGTAACACTATGCCGACAACTTTCCCATTTAGCGCAAACACTGGCGAACCGAAATCGCCAGCTTCAGATTTCGCTCCAGGGATAAAAAACGTTCGCGGTTTTTCAATCACCGCTTGTATCATATCGATTGAAATTGATGGAACTCGATTCGCTACTTTTCCCAACCGACTTAAGATGATTATCGAATCTAATACTCCAACCGTAGTATTGTTAGTTAAATCTATTGCCGTGAACGGTTTCGCTGGTTTCTGGGTTGGCCGAACGAACGCTAAATCTAAATCTTTATCGCGTAGCACGATTTTCGCTGGGATTTCCGTTGCGTCTGGCATGAGGATTTTAACGTCGGTTATTTCTGTTTCCCGCTTGAACTGGGATTCGATATCGCCGGAATCGCTGAGCATTTCGAACATCCGCGCGTTCGGGTCAGTAGCAAAAAGTGACATCACAATAAGTCCGCTCGGGTCAATAACCGTTCCGGTTGCTTCCGATTTCGATTCGTCTCCGCTTGATTCCCGACCGCCATAAGAAATCCGTTGTTTACTCACGATTTGCAGGGTCACTACCGCTTTTTGCCATTTCGTAAGAATCTCTTTTCCGGCAGCGACTTCTTCCGTAGCCGCAGAAACCGGAACCCCGTGTATGATGATAAATACTACAAACAAAACCACCAACCAGCTTAATTTCTTCATATATTGCTCCTTTCTAGCATATTTTTACCGCAGAACACGCAGAGACACCGCTAAGATAAAACAGTAATCTCTACACCCTCCGCATTCTCTACGGTGTAGATTATTTATTTACTTGGCCAACTCGGTTTCAGTTCAACAAACATTGTACTTATCCCACGTTGTACCTGCAGAACCACACTTTTCGGTTTCTTCTCCGCAACTTCTTTCATCAACCGTTCGACATCTGCGATATCATTAATTGTTTGTCCATCTATCTTCAGGAGTAAATCTGATACGGCAAGATGCGATAACGCTGCCCAACCTCCTTCCCCAACACTTTCTACTAATACACCGGTTTGTTGTTCACCCCATTTTTCTTTCGCTCTGTCGAGGAATCCGATTTCGCGCACCGTGAAATCGAAAATATCATCGCGATACTTTTTCATCTCCCGTGGCAATTTTGGCGATGCCGCAAGGGTAATCGGAATCGTTATTTCTTTTTTATTTCGGATAACAGTCAATTCAGCGGTTGCCCCAATCTTATATTGCCGAACCATAGTCGGGAAGACTTCGAAATCCTCCGGTTGTGATGCCGCGATTTTCTCACCATCGATAGCGATAATGATATCGCCAACTTTCAATCCTGCTTGTTCTGCGGTCGTATTCGGATAAACCTGCGTGATACGAACGCCGGTTTTCCCTTCGAGTCCCAATCCTTCAGCTAAATCTTTAGTCAACACCTGAGTTGCTACCGGCACCCAGGCTTTTCGCACTTCTAGTCCTGGGTCTTCCAGTTTTTTGATTCCAACTTTTACCACGGTTAGATACCGTTCTGTCTTCCGGTCAAATGCAACTACCACTGGGACCGGCTCTTGTTTCCCTTCAATAATTTTTTCAGTTATCGCCATTAATTCTTGCACAGTATTAACCGGCTGGTCATTCACTGCAACAATAACATCCTGTTCGTTCAGTTTTGGTTTCGCTTCATCGCAAGGACCGCCAGCACGAAGCGAGGTGATACATACCCCATTGCGCGAATCCCGTTTGAGTTGTTTTTGCATCAAGAGCGATATATTCCGAACCGTTATGCCCCATTCTTTCAATTCTTGTTGTTTCGGTTGAGCTGCTTCTCGCTCTTGAGTGGTCACTTGTACCACTTGCTCTTTCCCATCACGTAGAATAAGTATTTCTGCATCTTTTCCCACGGGTAAGCTCGCTATAAACTGATTGAATATCGGTATTTCTTCCGCAAACCGAACCGTTACCGGTTGGCCATTAACTTTCAGAATAATATCACCGGATTTCAATCCAGCTTTTTCTGCCGGAGAACCTTCGATAGTTCCGCTAACCAAAACTCCGCGTTTATATTCTGAAAATTTTAGCAATGGTTGAATCCCGATTCCAATCCAAGAGCGGGAAATCTTTTTATTTTTAATCAATTCTTCTGCGACCGATTTTGCTAAATTCCCAGGAATAGCGCTCCCTATGCCCATTTTCATTTCATTAACCCCGATAACTTCGCCATTAAGGTTAACTAAGGGCCCGCCGGAATTCCCACCGAATATCGGTGCATCATGACCTATCCAACGAACGATAGCACCGATATCTTCGCCATCCATCGTGAACTTCTCCGACCAGTATAAATCCGGCATAACTAATGCAGTGTTACTAACAATCCCCATCGTTACCGATTGCGATAACGCATACGGACTTCCCATGGCGAGCACATAGTCTCCGACCCGAACTTTATCAGAGTCACCGAACTGGACGTATGGAAATCGCCGTTTCCCATCCGATTTCAGTTTAATTACCGCAATATCCGCAAGCGCATCGGTTCCAACTAATTCCGCATCGAGTTCTTCTTTATTTGCCAGCGTACACATAATCTGTTTCGTTTTTCCGGCAACGTGATGGTTCGTGATAACATACCCTTCCGGTGAAATAATAAACCCACTACCCGCAGATTCATATTTCTGCTCTTTTCCCGACCAATAATCTACTTCAACGACATGAATACGTACCAGTGCCGGATAAACTTTTTTCACTGCTCGGTCAACCGCTTTTCTAACATCATTGACAGTAACAGAGTTACTCCAACTCGGGAAAAATAACATGAACGTAACGATTACTAAAATTGAATCTACCGTTATTTTACGAAATAGATGGTTTTGAGCTATCATAGTGTTCTCCTAATTTACCAAAATTATAATTAGTTACATCGTGAATGTCGCGAATTGAAAACAGGAAAACTTAGATTCATTCTAATGGAATTCGATACCTAGCCGATTGAATAATGTAAATAAGTATAAATCCAATTGTAACTTTATGCAAGGTGGATTATTCTTTCGTTTCCGATTCACGCAGAAGCATTATTTTTCGCAGATAATAAAAAATAGATGAGTATCCCTGAGTTTAAACCCGAAATATAGTTATGGGCTAAATCCCGTGTAAATCAATCGAATATGTTTTCCTCTCTTAGATTATGACACCAAAAGAACGACTCAAAAGAATTCTCGCCCATCAGATAGCTGACCGACTGCCATGGGATTACTGGGCAGACCCGACAGTAACCGACCGGCTTGTATCGCATTTCGGATTCAGTGATACCGAACAATTACTCCGCTATTTCGACGTTGATTTCCGGTATCTTGCAGGACCGAGTTATGCAGGGCAGAAATTAAAAAAATATGACGACGGGTCAGTAGCTGACCTTTGGGGAGTTCGTCGGAAAACTATAACCGTTGAACAGGGAACATTCAGATGGAGTTATCAACACGTGGTAGAATCGCCGTTAGCTTCTGCAACGAGTGTTCAGGAAATCGAGCAGTATCCGAACTGGCCTAAAGCAGATTGGTGGGATTATTCAACGCTCGTTCATGATTGTGCAAAATATCGGGAGCATGTCATCGTTAACGCTGGCGACCGACTAGACCGCACGGCGCAACTTAAACCGCTCTTCTATCTGCGCGGAATGGAACAGAGTTATATCGATTTGGTTCAGAATCCTAAAATCGCAGAAGCGATTATCGCGCATATTCGCGAGTATTTTTTAGATTATAACCGTCGCGTATTCGAATCTGCCCAAGGGAAACTTGATATTTTCATGATGGGAGATGATTTCGGGACTCAGACCGGATTGATGTTTGATATCACTACCTGGCGGAGATTTTTTAAACCGGGATTTAAAGCATATATTGAACTTGCACATCAGTTCGGGTTGAAAGTTATGCATCATACCTGCGGTGCGGTGCGCGAGCTAATCCCAGAGTTTATCGACTGCGGATTAGATATCCTGCAATCAATTCAGCCGCAAGCGAAAGGAATGGATTTAGCGGAGTTAAAAAAAGAGTTCGGTCACGACCTTTGTTTCCATGGCGGAATTGATATCCAGCATACGGTTCCGCACGGCACACCGGATGAAATCCGGCAGGAAGTTAAACAGCGCTGCGAAATCGGAAAAGAAAACGGCGGATATATTATATGCACCGCACATAATATCCCGCCCGATACGCCGACCCAAAATATTCTAGCTTTATTTACCGCCTACCAGGAATTTGGGAAATACTAAAATACTATCTTAAATTTACATTTAGCATTATACATTTTACATTTTGAAATGGAAAAAGGTTTACCGGTTCACCCATACTCCGCCGTGCTGCTGCGATCGAACAGCGAGTTCCAATACTGCGACGGTACCGAGTGCTGCGTCAATTGAATATTCTGGTTCAGCTCCTTTAAAAAAAGCTACTACATATTTCATCAGGTTCAGATAAAATCCGTCATAATTTTTAATCGTTCCACAGACGAACTTTTTCCCTACCCGGAATCCGAACTGCCAGGGACAAGCATCATGCTGATTTTCTGCTTCTCGAACTTCGACCGTCGCTCGTTTCCCCGAACCGTAATCAAGCGTAACGAAATGACTTAAAGCGGTTCCGGTATCAATCAGTCGTTGGAACTGGCCGCCGAGAATCCGCATTGCCATTGCAATCGTATGGACACCATATCCTTCCCATTTTCCGAACCCGCGAACAAAAACTTCGGTTATCCCTTCTTTAAATATCGGCAGATGCTGTTCTAATTCGACGGAGAACGCTAGCGCTGAACTCGACATAATCCGCGTTCCCGATTGTCTGGCTAGGTCAACGATAAACTGTGCATCCGCGAGATTCGGTGCCAGGAATTTATCGATAAACGTCGGTTTCCCAAATGGCAAGACGGATTCGCAGAATCGACGGTGGAACTCGATATCATCCGGTGCCATAACCATAACCGCATCGACCTGACGGGCGACTTCTTCAGCTGATGCGACCCGAAGTACGCCGTTTTTCGAACACCAATCCGCTTCGCCTTTTGGATGCGATTCCCAAGCAGCAACAATCCGGCATTCTTCAGCTGCTAGCGGTCCGTGGAGCAACTGCAGGAATTTATCGCTATGATAATTATTTAAATGATGGTCAACAAGTCCTATTTTAAACATATCTTTTCCTCATAATGTTGGATAATTAAGATAAAATATATTCCTAAATAGACGAATCGCGAAATCTTAACCGTTAGTCATCCCATGTCGTATTTAACGCATAATGGGAGCTTTTAACTTCTTACTATTTATTGTTTATCTTCTCCGGTTGTTTTCTTCCGCAGCAGATGTTGCCGGTTTTTTTTGTCCCCGATGGCACATATAGCAGGTAGCTTGTTTAATCTTTTTCCCAGGAACGGTTAGATATTTTTTATTCACCTCTTGCACCATGGTTAACATTATCCGTGAAATAACCTTTTCCCTTTTCGCATCAGATGAGAAATCTTTGGTATCATGGCAGAACGTGCAGTTAACCCCTAATCCCGGATTAATATCCGATGCCATATATTTCGTCACCTCAGCATACGATTTATATTTCAACACCTGGACATTTTTTAGCTGTTGGCTTGACTGCTGTGCGATAGCTAGGTAAACGATACTCCCGGCAATAATTATTGCAAGGACTACTCCTAAAACTTTTTTCATAGACGTCACCTCTCTTGATTAAAATAAGTCGATTTCTTAATACCAGCATAGCATTATATCCATTATTGAGCAAGTAAATGTTTATTTGATTCTCCCGAATCAGCTTGGATTCAAAACGGAGAAAGAATGGAGAGAAACCCGAATTGATCGGATCAATTCGGGTTTTTCTCTTCTCTCTCATCTCTCATAGATGCTATAGACACTTCTAAAAGAATCATTTGCGGTACGCTAGATGTATTAAAGTAACTTCAATAAATTTTATTTCAGGAGGGCGCTATGCCAAATCTATCTATCTCACAAATTAACGTTGGGAACCGGATACGATTCGAGGTTGGGAACATTGAAGAGCTGGCGGAAGATATCCGCCAGTATGGATTATTACATCCGCTGGTAGTCACTGCAGAACTGGTTATTTTCGTTCAACAGCTAGGAGTGATTATATCCTATTATCAGGAATTAGCGCTGCAACTAAACCAAACACAGGAAAGTGAAATGAACGAGTTGGCTATGGAAGGAAATGGTTGTCTTGCCTAGCCGGCGAGACAACCTGATGTAGCGAACCCAGAAATAGGCAAAAAGGATTCACCACGATTTAGGTTTATCCGTTCTCTTCTGACTTCAGGCGAGTATATTTCACGCGAATAATCCGCCGTCCTTCAACTTTAGTTACGGTGAACAGTTGGTTTTCGTAGGTTACCGTTTCTCCGCCGACTGGGATACGGGCAAGTTCATCAAGAATAAATCCGGCTAACGTATCATACGGCATATTTTCCGGTAACCGGATGTTGTAATCTTCCCGCAAATCATGTATCGTCATGGTCGCATCTAACGATAACGACCCGTCTTTTAATTTAATCACGCGTTCTTCTTCAGTATCGTATTCATCTTGGATTTCGCCAACAATCTCTTCAATTAAATCTTCGAGAGTAACTAAACCAGTAACTGCACCATATTCATCGACGACAATCGCCATATGTATTTTCTGTTTCTGCAACTCGCGCAATAGTTCACTGATCAACTTAGTTTCTGGAACGAAATATGCCGGACGTAGTAGGTCAGAGAGAATAATTAAATCCCGGTTTTCTTCCAGTGCAAGGACGTCTTTAATATAGACGATGCCGACGATATGGTCTAAATCAGACTTATATACTGGCATACGGGAGTAACCGGTATCAACTGCTGCGCGAATAATCTGAGTCGCTGAGGTATTAATTTCTAACCCAACAATGTTCGTTCGCGGAACCATAACTTCTTTCACTTGCCGGTGGGTAAACGTGAGAACATTTTCCATAATCTGCTTGCCGGTAGCAGAAAGTTTCCCTACCCGATGTGATTCCGCAAAAACTAATCGGAGTTCTTCTTCGGTATGAGCAAGTTCTGTTTCGCTAATAGCTCTAATTCCAAATAATTTCAACAATTGGTTAGCAGATTCGTTAAGTAACCATATCGCTGGATAAAAAACTTTATAAAACCATTTCAATGGATAAGCTATCCATAACGAAGTCGTCTCTTCCCGCTGGATAGCTAACTGTTTCGGGGCAAGTTCACCTAAAACAATATGCAGAAAAGTGATAAAAATGAACGCTAACGGGGTGGCAATAACATGTGATACTGTTTCCGAAGATGTTATTCCCCAGAAGGTAAATACCGGGGCGATCAGGCGAGCGACAAATGGTTCACCTATCCAACCAAGTCCAAGACTAGCGATTGTTATTCCGAGCTGGCATGCGGATAAATATGCGTTTAAATGCTGAATGATGTGTCGGACGACTTTTGCCGGAGCAATCCCTTTTTCAACTAGGGTTTCTATTCTCGTAGCTCGGACTTTAACAATTGCAAATTCAGCTGCAACAAAAAAACCATTTAGGAAAACTAAAAAGAATACCGCTCCGAGTTTGAATATAATATCGTAGATAAATTCCATGGTAATATAGAAACCTAAATTGTATCAAGTATTGATAAATCCACTAGGGTTATGTTAGCAAAAAACGGGAGAGTGGGCAAACTCGGTTTATTAAATTCGCCGAGATGCGATATGATTCCTTTTTAAGGTTATGCTATAATTTTCGTCAAATTTTTAGGCAGGAGGAAACGATATGCTTGAATTCATCAACCAACTTAATTCCTCTTTGAATAATTTTATTTGGGGGCCGCCAGCATTAGTGCTATTAGTGTTAACCGGGATATTCTTAACCCTACGAACGAAATTTATTCAATTCACAGCATTTCGTCGAATGATAAAAGAAACCGTAGGGAAAATAACGGAAAAAACTGACCATCGGGAAGGCGATATTTCTCCGTTTCAAGCGATATCAGTAGCGATGGGCGGAACGGTAGGTGTCGGCAATATTGCTGGCGTCGCAACGGCAATCGCGCTCGGTGGACCGGGTGCCGTGTTCTGGATGTGGGTTTCCGGTGTATTAGGAATGTGTACCAAATTCTGTGAAGTGGTATTAGCGGTGCATTTTCGGAAGAAAGAAGCAGATGGACCATATATCGGCGGGCCGATGATGTATATGACAGAAGGATTGGGTAAGAACTTTAAAATATTAGCCATATTATTTTCTATATTTGGTGCGTTCGCCGCGTTCGGAATTGGAAATATGGTGCAAGCGAATTCAGTTGCGCTCGGCGCGCAACAATTCGGCATTTCACCATGGATAACTGGGATAGTGTTATTGTTTGCGGTAGGAATTGTTACCATCGGTGGACTTAAATGGATTGCAAATGTTGCAGTTATCGTAGCGCCGTTTATGTGTATCCTTTATTTTCTTGGTGCAGCAGTTGTTATCCTGTTTAATATCACGCAACTCCCAGCGGTAATCGGGTTGATATTCCAATCCGCATTCAGTTCATCTGCAGTCGCTGGCGGTGCGGTAGGCACTTCGGTTTGGCTCGCTATGCGGTACGGTCTTGCGCGAGGAGTATTCAGTAACGAAGCTGGACTTGGCAGTGCGCCGATAGCTCACGCAACCGCGAGAACTGACCATCCCGTTCGGCAGGGGATGTGGGGGATTTTTGAAGTGTTCGTTGATACGCTTGTTATTTGTAGCGCAACCGCGTTTGCAATCCTGATGACAGGGGTGTGGAGTTCGGGGAAAACCGGGTCGGAACTAACCATGCTCGCATTCGATACGTTCTATGGAAAAACTATCGGCGGGCCGCTGGTGGTTCTCTCAATGATATTAACCGCTTACGATACTAACCTGGCTTGGTGTTTTTATGGAGAAACCTGCGCTGCATATTTATTTACTAATAAAGCGAGGATAGTATACCGAATTATCTGGTTACCGCTAATCGTAGTGGGTGCAGTCGGCGGATTAGAAATGGTATGGAGTTATGCCGATACGTTCAATGGATTAATGATGATTCCAAACATTATTGCGTTGATTGCTCTTTCCGGAGTTGTGGTTAAATTGGTTAAAGAGTTTTTTATCAAATTTCCAAAATAATAACCAGGGCTGGAACTCAATGATAAAAAAACCGCAGAAACACTTTACGGTACCATGCTATTCTTCAAAGTTCTTTGCGTTCGCTGCGGTTAAAAGATTTGTTAGGCATTTATTGTTTATCGCCGTTTTCGCGGTCGACCCCGTGGTCGTCTTTTCTTCGGGCGCCCCCGTTTCCGTTTTAGCACTGGTTCAGCAGGTTCTGCTGGTCCAGTTACCCCAAGTACAGGAGCGGTCGGTATAGTACGTTTCCGTTTAATTGCATATTTTGCATTCATTTTTTCTAACCATTCGGTATAATCAGCGACCACCGATTCTAACGTCTGCAAATAACTCGGCCGTATTTCCATTCGCGCACCCTCAATCCACGGTTTTACCTTCTCCCAGACCTGTAACATTTCAGCGTTGTTCTGAAAAAACAATTGTTGATCAATCGCTCCAGCGCGAACGATACTCGCGGCCATATTCCAATAACTAGTTACCATCCGAATCATTCGTTCCTCTTCACTACCGGGCAGATATTTCCGTTGATACTCTTCCCAGTTATATGCGCTGAACTGGGTTAAAAACCATTGCCGTGCCCGACGAAGTAACGCTTCGCGACGTAAATCGTATAACTGCAACAGTAATCGTGCGTCTTCGTATTTCGCTTTAGCCATACGTTTTGTAAACCTCCTATATTTATTTTTTTAATGCAAACCTATACTGCTAACACTGTTGAGCTTGTGAGCTTGCTGAGATACTAACAATAATAATTTTGTTTCCTAAGCAGTTTTAAGGGCTAAACGATAATTGATTATTAATAATTAATTAGCGTTTTTCTGATTTCGCTGATATTTGCCGGTGGTGTATTCGTTGGAATCGCACAGCCAGGTCCAAGAATCACCCCTTTCTTCCCGAGGTCTTTGATCGTCTGAAATACCTGTTCTCTAATTTCGGGCGGGCGGACTGAATCCGTATTTAATTCATCTATTCCACCAAGGATACAACCAGAATATTTGTTCCGCGCTTCTTTCAGGCTCGGAGCAGTATGTCGATGCGACCAGTTCAATGCATGAACCGGGTATTCTTTCACTAAGTCGAACATAATATTCTTTCCATGAATATGAAGCACATTGAACGGTGCGGAACTTGCAGCATTTAATACTTCTAAATCATACGGTTTACCGAAGACACAGTATTCCTTTTCAGACATCAGGTCGAAACTTGCTCCACCAATTGATAAAAATATCCCGCTTAAACCACTGTTGATTGCAACAGAAATATAATTATAAAAACTTTCCGTAATAACTTCTAATCCGTATTTAAGTTTTTTCGGGGCGGTCCGCTGGTGCTCGAATATCCGGTCACGTGCTAACTTCCGTGCAGTACTCCACGGACTGAATATGGTATCGATATAATAGGCTTCGCCGTTTAATTGTTTTCCGATAAGTTTTAACGCAACCAATTGCTGTTTAAACCCACCTTGGTTAATATTTACCGGTTTCAGTTTCAACCAGTCATTTGGTTGCTTAATTTCCTGCATTCCTTCCGGTAATGGATAGGGATAGTCGTGCATGACCTTGATAAAATCTAAATTGAATTTCCGATAAAAGGTTAATTCCGCTTCTGCAAGTGCTTGTCCCGGTAGATACTGCAGTCCAAAATGATACCAAACACTATACGGAATTCGGTCAACTGTTTTCCCATTAATAGCCTTATGTATTCGTTCAATTTTGTTCATATCATTAGCGTTAAATGCTCAGGGTCAAATGTCTCGCATCACTATTCTCGGTCAGAACTCAAATGTCATAATTAACTTCAAAGATTTAATAATGACCTTTATTTACCATTAAGATTTTGACATTTGGCATTAAGGGATATCCCTTCAATTTCTAACAATTTTCTTTTAATATTTATTCCGCCACTATAACCACCGAGGGTTCCATTTTTATTAATTACCCGATGACAAGGGACTAATATTGGTATCGGATTTTTTCCTGTTGCTTGGCCAACAGCACGAGCTGCATTCGGATTGTTGATTTGTTCAGCGATCCATTGATACGACCTCAGTTGACCATAAGGTATCTGACATAAAATTTTCCAGATCGATTGTTGCAACGGTGTACCTAAACTAAAATCAAAAGATAATCGCGATATATTAATTTTTTTACCAGAAAAATATTGATTTAATAATTGTATGATTTTACGAAACGGAACTGAATTTTCTTCTATTGAACAAGAGGGGTATAAAGCATATAACTCTTTCAAAAATAAAGACTTATCATTATTTTTTCCAATTCTTATCCGAGCCAACCCCCGTTCTGTTGCTGCAAGATATAGTTTACCAATGGTAGAGCTGATAGCAGTATAGTAGATTATATTTTTAGTTTTTTTACGAGCTACATAACAACTGCTATGTTTTTGAGCGGGAATTGTTGAAATAACCATTTTGCCCTTATATACTACACCAGCTAGAATAAATTCGCAAGTAAAATCTGCACTAATTCAATAATCCTGCACAAAAACTATAAATATATTTAGTAATAATCGAGGGTTAATTTAAAACCATGGAAGCATGTAGCATTATCACCGCATCTCTGCAAGAAAGAAAGTATGTATAGACTTAATCAAGAGATTCAATTTGTAGAATCAAAAATGATTTTTATTAGGGGAGAATGAGAAACGGTATTTTTTATTATTTCCGACTACCTGGTTTCACAGCAGGGATTCCCGCTTTACATAAAGGACAAGATTCAGGTGGATAGGTTTCAACTTGGATTTGAACTAACGAATGGACAGGAATATCCGGTTTAAAATTTCCACCGCTTCGGTCAACTAACGCAGCGACACCAACAACTTTTCCACCTTGTTCAGTTGCAGCGCGGATAACTTCTAGCGTTGACCCGCCAGTGGTAATGACATCTTCTACGGCAAGAACATGTTCGTTCGGTTGGATGGTAAATCCACGACGAAGTGTCATTTTCCCTTCAACACGTTCGGTGAACAATGCGCGAACGCCAAGCGCACGCGCTACTTCATGCGCAACAATAACTCCACCTAATGCCGGACCGATAACCACATCAACCTTTAATTCTTTAACTTTTTCTGCAAGTTGCTTTCCAAATTTTTCAGCGAGTTTCGGATACTGGAGAACCAGAGCACATTGCAAATATTTACCGCTATGCAACCCAGAAGATAATAAGAAATGCCCTTCTAGAAAACCGCCGCATTCTTTAAGTGTATCTAATACTTTTTGTTGCTCTTTATCGTTATGATTATTTTTCTCATTCATTTATTAGAAACCTAAGTTTAACACAGTGATAATTGATGTCCTGAACACAAGAATTATATTGCCGCATTAATTAATCCTTTGAATATTGTAACTTTTGATTATTAAGTGTATACAAAAAAAAATAAAATTGCAAGTAGAAATTTAACAATTTAATATGTTACAAAGAAATTATCACGGATTCATATGAATGCAATCAGTGTAAATCTGTATTTTTATCTATCAGCGTCAGGAGTTAGGAGATTTCTTCTATGATCCGTTGTGCAGCGTCAACAGGATTTGGTGCAAGGGTTATTGGCCGACCGACTACAATATAATTTGCACCGGCAGCAATCGCTTCCTGCGGTGTCATAATCCGTTTCTGGTCTTGCGCGTCCGATGCCCAGCTCGGGCGAATCCCCGGCGTTAGAATAATAAATTCCTTTCCAAGTTTCTCCCGAATCGGAACAATTTCTCTCGGTGAAGCTACCACACCATTTAATCCCGCTTCATGCGCTAATAGCGCAAAATGGACCACCTGATTCGTCAACCCTTTTTCGATTCTGATCTCCTGCTTTAATATCATTTCATTAATACTGGTTAAAATCGTTACCCCTAAAATAATGGGCATCGGTAGATTTAATGCTGTTGCGGTATCTTTTGCTGATTGAACTGCAGCATGCATCATAGCCAACCCGCCTGAACAATGAACATTAAACATCCAGACTTTATGTCGCGTCGCCGCTGCGGCAGCACCGGCAACCGTATTCGGAATATCATGAAATTTTATATCTAAAAAAACTTTTCCACCGAGATTTTGAATATAACGGATGATTGTCGGACCGAGTGCAGTATATAACTCTAGCCCGATTTTAAACGCACCGACATAGAGCGCTAACTGGTCAATCAACCGTTTAACCTTCTGTTCATCCGGAGTATCAAGCGCAACAATTAAAGGATTCATACGAAAAACCTATAACTGAAGAACGAAAGCACATAGAAACGGAACAACGCAACATTCGCAATTTTTTCGGTTTTTAAGTTATTTCATTTATGACTATGATGCAATTTGGTTAAACCGTCAATAATTTTTATCGGGATCTGCGGGTCAACGAATATTCCGGTTCCAATTGAGACCGCTTTTGCGCCAGCATAGAAGAATTCTAGCGCGTCGTCAGTATTCATGATTCCGCCAGTTCCAATAATCGGAACGGTTACTGTTTTCGCTAATTCGTAAACCATGCGGACTGCAATCGGTCGAATCGCCGGTCCAGATAATCCACCAACTAGATTACCTAATTTTGGCTTGCCGGTTTTGGTATCAAACACCATCCCGAGCAGAGTATTGATAGCAACTAACGCATCGGCACCGGCATCAACCGCACTTCTTCCAATGAGGGTTATGTCCGTTACATTTGGTGTAAGTTTGACTAATAGCGGGAGTTTAGTTGATTTTCGAACTGCAGAAACCACTTCTCTAGTCAACTCTGGGTCAATCCCAAAGAGCATCCCGCCGGATTTAACGTTCGGACAGGAGATGTTCATTTCTAGTCCTGCGATACCGGATTCTGCGGATAACATTTCAGCTAATTGAACGAATTCAGCAACTGATTCTCCAGCGATGCTAACGATAATAGGGGTGATAAATTTTTTTAGGATAGGTAGTTTATCAGAAATAAATTTATGTATCCCAATATTCTGCAGCCCAATCGAATTCAACATACCTGCAGGAGTTTCAACCAACCGTGGCGGCGGATTGCCAAACCGCGGAGCAACGGTGATGGTTTTGGTAACCAATGCGCCAAGTCGATTGATATCAACCAACTTTGCATATTCATCGCCGTAACCGAACGTGCCAGAAGCAACCATCACCGGATTTTTCATTCGGATACCTGCTAAGTTTATTGAAAGGTCTGACATAATACCGAGTTAGATAAAAATGTCAAATACAGAAAAACCTCACTGAAAAACTAAAATTGGGATTTTAGCATTTGGCATTATTTATTGAATACGAATGAAATTTCGTTCGCATTAAAGACCGGTCCATCTTTACAAACCAATTTATATTTTTCCGGACCAACCACCGGAACTACACAACCCTGACATGCGCCAAGTCCACACGCCATATTTTCTTCTAATGATATCTGACATTGGAATTTACGCTCGTGAGCGAGTTCCGCGAGTCGCTTGAGCATCGGCATTGGACCACAGCCGAAAACTGTTGCGGATTGCACATAAGCAATTTCCGAGTTAAACAAATCCAGAACCGTGCCTTTAAACCCGAACGAACCATCATCGGTAGCAACGTTAATTTCGCAACCGAGTTCCATAAAATTTTCTTTATACCATAATTCCGATTGAGTTTTTGCGCCGAGAAAAATTAACGGTTTCAAATTGATATTTACCAGCTGCTCAGCAAGCGCGAATAACGGCGCGACGCCCATTCCCCCAGCGAGAAGAACAGGGTAGGTAACGGTTTTATCAAACTGAAATCCTTTCCCTAACGGACCGAGAATGTCGCAGGTATCTCCGATATTTTTCTCTGCAAGTAGTGCGGTTCCTTTACCCAGAATCCGGAAGAGAATATCAAGGGTTCCTTGCTTTTTATCGAGACGAAAGAAAGTTAACGGGCGACGTAATAACGGGTCATAACTTTCACCGCATCGGATGAGGGCAAATTGTCCGGGTTGCGCTTCTGTAGCAATGTCCGGCGCAATGAGACGGAATAGAGCACCAGCTGAACCGTAGAGTTTCTTATCAATAATCTGAGCTTTTATCGAAATCATTTAGTGTACCTGAGAATTATTTAGCTATATATAATGATAAAGAATCGATAGAAAATTTTACACTTTATTGAATAAAAATAGCAAATAGATTTATGGTAAATAGAATGATATAATAACTATATATTATGAGAATGTTTATAATATTTTCTATATTATTATATTTTATTTTAACGATATCCGGATTCGCACATTTAATCGAAGGGTTTGTTTTTCAAGATGAAAATGGAAATGGCGTTCGAGATATTGGCGAAGTAGGGTTAGCGAATATCGGCGTTTCAAATGGATTAGAAATCGTGATAACCGATGCGAATGGGAAATATAGATTAACGATTGATACTGCAGCGCAGTTCGTGTTTATCACTGTTCCGAGCGGATACATAAGCTCGAGTTCATTTTACTATGTATTTGCGGAAGACAACTTACGAACCGAATATAATTTCGGATTACAAAAGATGGTTGGTAAACCATCGGATTATTTCATTCAGGTAACGGATATTCATATCGATACTACGCTTGCGACTGGAGCAGATTTTAAATCGGTAATCCACGAGCTGAATCAACTCAATCCACCGCCAGCATTCATCATTGCGACCGGCGATTTGGTAAGTAGAGGCAGTTATACCACGCAATATGAATTGTATATAGATGGTGTTAAACAAAGTAGAGCGAAATGGTACCATGTTTTCGGGAACCATGATGCAAATGACGGCGATAATCGGGTATTTAATTATCATCATTATCTCGGTCCGGATTATTATTCATTCGATTATAACGGATATCATTGTATTGTACTGAATAGCGTTTTAACGACGTTTCGGCAGCAGCGTTGGTTCGATAAGGATGTCAAAATATTGGGGACGAATAAACCGATACTCGTTTTTCAGCATTATCCGCCACAACCAGACTTACGGCATAATCCGATAGCGAAATATCCGGAAGTGACCGCGTTATTCACCGGTCATTGGCATTCGGACAAAATCTGGTTCGAAAACAATCAACTCTATATCAGCACTCCGCCATTACGGTTCGGTGGAATTGATGCCAGCCCGGCAGGATACCGAATTATAAAAATCCAAAATCAAAAATCTAAAATCCTAAACAAAAAGGATAGACCATGGTTGACCACTGAATATCGATTCATTGGCCAGCGACGTTCGATCGTTTCTCCGGTGTTAATAGAAGATATTGGTGCTGTTTCCCAGCCGACCACTGATTGGCTAACATTCAAAAAGGATAATGTAAGGATAGGCACAAGTGAAAATGTTTTAACAACACCGCCACTAGCGCTTTGCTGGAAAACCGAGTTAAAGAACAGTCAAGTTATGCTTTCTTCTCCTGTGATTAAAGATAAAATGTTATATCTCGCCGTGAAGAATAAATCCGGAACCGGAGGCAGAATTATCGCAATTAATGCAATTTCGGGAAAGCAAATCCGTTCCGCGCCAACACGATTACCAGTTAACCATACTCCGGCGATATCAAACGATATGCTCTATGCAACGGATATGGGCGGACGAATATATGCATTCTCGCTACCGAACCTTCAGCTGCAATGGAGCTACGATTTAGATGACGGGTTTTCGCACTGGATATATTCTGCACCGGTTGTCGCTGGTAATAGGCTATATACTGGAAACGCTGGTAAATTCGTATGTTTAGATGCGATTGCCGGTAGTTTGATTTGGGAAAAGAAATATGGTTCGGATTGGGTTTCCTCCTGGACAACGCCATCAGTAGCGAATGATACGCTTTATTTCGGTGCGATTTGGAATGAAAAGAATTGTTGTGCAATAGACGCACAAACCGGTGAAATAATCTGGAGTTATAAATGTAGCGGATTACATACCGCACCGGTTGTATATAACGGCAAAATATATATTGCGGATATTGACGGAAACCTAACCGCAATAGATAGTAATTCTGGGCAAAAGCGCTGGTCGTTTGCAATGGATAAATCGTGGTCGTTAACTACACCGAGCATAGCGTATGGTTTAGTTGTTTCAGCGTCAGGCAAAGGAACAGTTTATGCGTTAGATGCTGAAACCGGTCAATTACATTGGCAATTTCGTACAAACGATTCGCTCCTCCGAATGAGTCCATATCAGCCGAATTATGCGACTATTTTTTCGTCTCCGGTCATTTCCGGGAAAACAGTATATATTGGAGCGAGTGACGGAAATTTCTATGCACTAGATATCAATTCTGGTAATCTGGTCTGGAAACAGGATTTTGATATTCCGATTCTATCTACGCCAGCGATTTCTGGAAATACACTCTATCTCGCATCAATGGATGGCGTACTGTATGCCTTTTGTAGTAGACAGTAACTTGAAGTGTAGCGTATAATATTACCTTAAAATTTCAAAATGTTTTATGAATGTCAACAAGAGAACGGAAAAACTAAAGAACCAATAAACGGCTATACTCAACATTATGGTTTTTTCGTTTTTCTGTTCTTAAGTTAGCTTTGAGATTTGACATTAAGTCGGAGGTTGTATCATGGGTCGAGATAATCGAAACGAAATGAGAAAAAAACATCGAAAGAAAAAACGCGCTTTGAAGATGAAACTAAAATTGATTCGAGAGAAACTTGGGATTAACCTTTATCCACATCAATGGGAACAAGTTCCTTTACCGCAACGGGAACATTTACTTCGTCAGGTTTTTCCAGAGAGATATACAAAACCGCAATCTATCTCAACGCATGCTACGATACCATCAGCACCGTCCGCTAGTCAAGCAAAAGAATAAATAACGTATCGGGGTAACAGCGGCGTGAACTCCCATACTCCGATACTCCGCATAATTAACACACAGCAACCTTACCGAGTAGGTAGTTCATTACAGAATAGCCGATATTTACATCCTAAGCATTTCCGCGGGTTATAATGGAGTGTATCCGGAAGGATCCCGCACGAAACAATATTCCGAGCGGATTCCGCAGTTGCTTCAGCCACAGCTAGTTCTGCTTGTCCGATATATACTGATTCCAGCTCCTGCCGGCTCGGATAATAAATAAACCCTTTCTCACATACGGTTCCGTAAGTATCATTGATTAACCAAGCATACGCATATACCGGCAGAAAATAGGATAATGATTTACATTCTTTAGCATTTTTAATATATATTGGATATTGTTTACTTCCATCTTTAACAAGCACATCGATTTTACCGTGAATAATTTTGTTGCGGAGTTCTACTCCAACATAGCGCTCAATATGCTGAATCCCGTTCTGTATCAAAAGGTCAGTTAAAATCGGGTCGTATTGGTCTTTATATAATAACGCTGTTTCATGAGATAGCGGGTCTTTTCTTTGGTCGGATAAATTCGGACGAAGATATGACCAATATAGTATTCTAGGGCATTCAACGAAATCAACTAAATCTTTAATTGTTAATAATAATTCCGAACCTGTTAATGTTATCATAAACCCGCCTCCCTTCTTTTCGAATACATTTTTGTAATCAAACTATCTGATGGATAACTTTTTAGTTATATTATGCACATGTGTGTAATTTTATAACTCAAATCATTTCAAATATTTATTAAGTTTATTCCAAAGTCACTTTTCACCATAATTAATAATGAGCAAATCGTATGCCTAAATATAGGATGGGGTAAAAATAAATCAGTTAAATGGTAAATGATACATAAGTATCTTTTTTCACTTTTACCATTTTGTCCACTTTCCAAGTGGAATTTAGTAACTTTCATTCTTGTTAGTTGCTATTGCAGATCGTCTTTTTTTCTGATACTATTAAAAATATAAGTTTCGTATACTTAATTTTACGATAGCGGAGGTGAATAGAAAAATGAAAACGATTAAAGCGGGAATTATCGGCACGGGATTTATCGGTCCAGCACATATTGAAGCTTTACGTCGGCTCGGATATGTCGAGGTTATAGCGCTGGCGGAAGAATCGCAAGCTCGAGCTGAAGAGAAAGCGCGTCAGTTGCATATTCCATTGGCATATGGTGATTATCGCGATATGCTGCGTAATCCAGAAATTCAGGCTATCCATAACTGTACCCCGAATTATTTGCATTTTCAGATAACCCTAGATGCGATTCATGCCGGGAAACATATTATTTCCGAAAAACCTTTATCTATGAACGAATCTGAATCCGCAAAATTAGTCGCTGCGGTAAATAAAACCAAACTGGTTAATGCGATTGATTTTAATTATCGGGGATATCCGCTGGTTCAGCAAGCGAAACAGTTAATTGCGCTAGGTGAACTTGGGAAAATCTATCTGGTTCACGGATCGTATCTGCAGGATTGGTTACTGTATCCGACCGACTACAACTGGCGGTTAGAATCCAATCTAAGTGGAAACTTGCGTGCTATAGCGGATATCGGGTCGCATTGGTGTGATTTAATCCAATATGTTAGTGGACTTAAAATCGTTGAAGTATTTGCTGACCTGAAAACAGTTATTCCCACGAGGATTCGTCCAAAAGGTATTATAGAAACATTCAAGGGTTCCGACAGAAATATTTCCACACGCAAACTAACGCAAACAATGCAGGTTGATACCGAAGATTACGGCGCGGTATTATTGCGGTTTGATGGCGGACAACATGGAGTGTTTCTCGTTAGTCAGGTTAGTGCTGGGCGGAAAAACCGGCTTTGGTTTGAAATCGACGGAAGTAAATCGTCACTCGCTTGGGACCAAGAGAATCCAAATGAATTATGGTTAGGTCATCGGGATAAACCAAATGAAATACTACCTAAAGACCCGAGCTTATTAGAGAAAAAAGCGAAACCGTTAGCGCATTATCCTGGAGGACATCCGGAAGGGTATCCTGACGGATTGAAGAATGTGCTTGAAAACGTATATCAGGATATACGAAATGGTACACGCAATGGCGAATATCCGAAATTTATTGATGGACATCGCGCTATGCTCCTCAATGCTGCAATTTTAAAAAGCTATCAAACCAAAAAATGGGTAAAGGTACGTAATGTCAAATATTAAAGTTAAAGGAAGGAAGGTATTTATGAAACTAGGATTTCTGACGGTATGTTTAGGGAAAATGGAGTTACCGAAGTTGGTACAATGGTCGAGTGAAAATGGGTTTCAAGCATTAGAGGTTGCTGCCTGGCCAGTTGATAGCGACCGAGATTATGCGGGTAGTACACTGAATGTTACCACGCTAACTGCGGCTAAAGCGAAAGAAATCAAGAAACTTTTTTCCGACCATAATATGGAGATATCTTCGTTAGCTTATTACGATAACAACCTGCATCCGGATCCGAAAAAAAGGAAAGCAATCCATCAGCATTTATATAAGGTTATCAATGCTGCGGAATTGCTGGAGGTTGAACTGGTTGGTACGTTTATCGGCCGCGATCCGAACCTAACGATTGAAGATAACTTTAAAGAGTTCAAAAAGATTTTTAAAGAGCACTTAGTATACGCAAAGAAGCATAATGTTAAATTGATGATTGAAAATTGTCCGATGGAAGGATGGCAGAAACCGGAATTGGTTGGGAATATCGCCTTTTCTCCCGATAACTGGAAGAAGATGTTTGAACTACGACCGGAAGAAAATTTCGGGTTGAACCTTGATCCATCACATCTTTACTGGTTAGGGGTAGATTATATCGAAGCGACAAAAGAATTTGCCTCCCGTATATTCCATACTCATGCAAAAGATACCGAGATTCTCTCTAAAAAACTTAGTACTGGTTCGATTTATAGTCGTGGTTGGTGGCGATATCGGATGCCAGGATTAGGAGAAATCAATTGGGGCAAATGGATATCCGTTTTAAGCGAATCGGGGTATGACGGGGTTATTTCGATAGAACACGAAGACCCGGTCTGGGAACATTCGGAAGAAAAAGTTAAAAAAGGATTGTTTATTGCGAAACGGCATTTAACCCAATTTTTGGTATAAAATATGCTTCTTTTAAAGACTGAGAATGCGGTTGAACACTTTTTATCCAAAATTGAAAGGAGGGCGTTCTATGCAATGGTTAAAAATACTTGCTATACTTATGCTTGTTCTTCTTGCGGTATTAACTATGGCATCATGTAGAGGAACGGTGGTGTATCATGAAGGACCGCCAGGACCACCTCCGGGTCCACGTTGGGTTCCTGGGCACTGGAGTTGGAACGGGAGCGATTGGATTTGGATTCCTGGTCACTGGAGACCGTAGCAAAAGGAAAACCTTAGATGCAAACACTCACAAGCCAAAACAAAATCCAACGGAAGAACGAAAGAGCAAAAGAACGGAGAAACAAACCAAGCCGCTAGCTTATATAATATTTCAGTTTCTCCGTTTTTTCGTTTTTAACTTGGTTTATGTCAGTTAGTGATAATGAGATAACCATTCTCGTCGTTGATGATGAACCGAAACAAGCGGAAATATTTCGACAAGCGCTTGAAAAAGATGGATATACGGTTTATTCAGCACATAGTGGCGAATCAGCGATTCGGATTATGAAACAGGAACTGATTGATATCGTTATCACCGATTTGCGGATGCCACATATCGATGGATTAGAGTTATTCCGCTGGATTAAACGGAATAATCCGGAAACCGCAGTTCTATTCGTAACCGCATATGCTACGGTTGAAACGGCAGTAGACGCGCTTAAATCCGGCGCAAAAGATTATCTTATCAAACCGGTTAAACTTGATGAATTGCGATTGAAAGTTAAAAACCTTATTTCGCAGATCCAGTTGCAGTGGGAAAATATTCGATTAAAACAAGAGGTCGGTAAAAAATATTCACTTGAAAATATTATTGGAACCAGTAAACCAATGCAAGAAGTGTTTGCAAAAATCCGAAAAGTTGCACCGACTTCAACCACAGTTCTCCTTCGCGGGGAAAGTGGGACAGGAAAAGAATTGGTTGCGCAGGCGATCCATGCTCTTTCTCCCCGGAGCCAAGGACCGTTTGTTAAAGCGACCTGTGCGGCGTTGCCAGAAGGATTATTGGAATCAGAGTTATTCGGTCATGTGAAAGGCGCGTTTACTGGTGCGATTCGTGACCGCGAAGGACGGTTCGAATTAGCTAATACCGGGACGATTTTTCTCGATGAAATTGGTGATATTCCGTTATCTACCCAGGTGAAACTGCTCCGCGTTCTCCAAGAGCGGCAATTTGAACGCGTTGGAGATACACAAACGATTACCGTTGATGTTCGAGTTATCGCTGCCACGAATAAAAATCTTGAAGAAGCGCTGCGGAAAAAAGAGTTTCGCGAAGATTTATATTATCGGCTGAATGTGGTAAGTATTTATCTCCCGCCATTGCGGGAACGCAAAGAAGATATTCCGGCATTAATCGACCATTTTTTAACCCGGTTTAGTTCAGCTAGTGAATCCGCTACTAAAAAGAAACCGAAACTGCATCCGACAACCTTATCTTTGATTATGCAATACCATTGGCCGGGCAATATTCGTGAACTCGAAAATGCTATTGAACATGCGCTGGTTATGGGCAATGGCGAGGTTATCCTTCCGGAAGATTTACCTATCCCAATTCAGAGTAGTCAGGAACAACTGGCAACCAAAGCGGATGCGGTTCTTGAAGAAGGGATAACTTTAGAAGAAATGGAACGTCGACTGATTCAAAGTGCACTCCTGAAGACCCAGCATAATCAGAGTAAAGCGGCTAAATTACTTGGAATAACCCGACGTACTCTCGGCTACCGGATGAAAAAATATAAAATCGAATAATGTATTTTCAAATGCATAATTAGCATTGCAAAATTTAAATTTAAAAAGGTTGAATTTGAATTGAATCTTTTAGATTAGGTTCTTTTAAATCGTTTTTCCAGTTCTTCTTTCGAAAGACGTATAGCTGTTGGTCGTCCATGCGGGCAGGTGTAAGGTGAAGTGGTATTCTGTAAATCGTATATGAGTTTCTTCCATTCCGGCATCTGCTGGATATCACCGGATTTAACTGCAGCACGACAAACGAGGAACGTTACCATCCGCTCCTGTATTTCCTCAGTCGGCAATTTCTTCCCAATAGTTGTTAAATTATCAATAATGTCGAGAATGAGTTGACGATAGTCAGTATCAACCACTATTTCCGGTACGGCACGAAGCGTATAAGTGTTCCCACCAAGATGGTCGAGTTCAAATCCATACTTCTGCAATTCATCTTTATATTCGGCGAGAACCGTTGCTTCTTTTGCCGGAAGTTCAATGGTTTGCGGGAATAACAGCAGTTGGGTGATTGATTCTTGGTTCTTAATTTTCGGCATTAGCCGGTCGTAAAGAATCCGTTCATGCGCCGCATGCTGGTCGATAATCAGTAAATCTTCACCCGACCGGCAGAGGATGTAAGTTTCATCTAGTTGCGCTAACGGTTCCATTTGCGGAAACTCTGAAGGTTTAGTCTCAGATTGCAGAATGCGGAGGGTAGATTGTGATACCGGTGAAGCATGAATATTCAGCTCTCTAGGTTTTTCTTGCGGCGAAGGAACTGTATCCTGGCTAGTGGATATAACCGATTCTGGAATGGTCGGTGTAATCGCAAACTGGGTTTGAATTTTCGGTTCCGGTTCTTTCGGTTTGGATTTTGGTATGTGGAGTGTATGTGGAATTTGGGGTTTGGAACTTGGCATTTCTTTTTCTATTGGTTCTTTAATATCTGGAATCAACATTACTTGATGTAACGCAAATCGGATAGTTTCAAGTATCGTTTCATAAATTTCTTTCTCGTGAACGAATCGGACTTCGCGTTTCGTCGGATGTACATTCACATCTACCAATTTCGGGTCGATTGATATAAAAAGGACGCCAACCGGATATCGCTGTACCGGTAGTAATGTATGATATCCATCGAACACCGCACGGGTTATTGTCCGATTGGAAACAAACCTGCGGTTAACATAACTCATAAACCCAGACCAGTTATTCCGGGACAAACTTGGTTTAGCAATATAGCCGGACACCACACAAGCTGACACCATATTCGGGCTGGGAAGCGGAATTAATTCCGATTCAGTTTCTTTCCCGAAGATAGCAATGATTCGACCCAGAATTTCAGATACAGGTGGCAGATTATAGATTTCTTTTCCGTCAATTAAGAGTTTAAAGTATATTTGCGGGTATCCGAGAGCGAGATGACTGACTGTGGCGATGATTTGTGCGGTTTCGGTAGTATCAGATTTTAGAAATTTTAATCGTGCGGGTGTATTATAAAATAGGTTCTGGACTTTAACCGTGGTGCCGACTGGCGCACCAATTTCAGTTATCTCTTTTTTCATTCCACCTTCAATAATAATTTTCGTTCCGCTAATACTCTCTTCCGACCGGGTGACCAACTCAAACTTTGAAACAGACGCAATGCTCGGGAGCGCTTCTCCGCGAAAACCAAGCGTTTTAATCGCCGTTAAATCGGATACTGATTCGAGTTTACTGGTGGCGAACCGTTCGACTGCAAGTTCCGCATCGGCGCGAGTCATTCCAGAACCATTATCTGCAACGCGGATATATTTTTTCCCAGCCCCTTTAATTTCAATAGTTATCTGGCTTGCATTCGCATCAATCGCATTTTCTACCAGCTCTTTCACCACCGATGCCGGGCGCTCAACCACCTCTCCAGCTGCGATTTGGTTTGCCACATGTTCTGGCAGTATTTTAATTCTATTCATAGAATAAATTAACTGAAAAACTAAGCATCCGAAAAACGGAGAAACAGTGAGATAGTAATTACACTATCATTAATTTGCTTTTTCGTCCATTAAAAGTATATATTATTTTTAGCAGAGTTGACAAATTGAAATAGATTACGCTATTTTAATAGAAAAAGGTAATATTAGTAACGGATTAATCTGTCTTATAATCCCATGCAATCGCTATAATTTTTATATACTATGTTTAATCTGACAAAGCAGGAGCAGTTAGTAATCTTATTCCTACTCGGAGTCATCTTAGTTGGATTTGGCGTAAAACAATATTTAAATAGTCGCGAGACGGTAACCGTTACCCCTGCTCTTGCAAATATTCAATCCACACTAGCTGGTTCAGCACCGAACGCTTATTCCGGGCAAACGGTTATCGTCCATATAACCGGTGCGGTAAATAACCCGGGAATATATCATCTTCCATTCGGCAGCCGACTCTATGATGCAATAACCACTGCAGGCGATACCACGAAACAAGCGGATATCAATCAACTAAATTTAGCGGAATTCATTCAAGATGGTGAAAAAATCGTTGTTCCGTTCATAGGACAAGCAGGAGAAAGTAAATCAGATTTAACGCAAACGCAACAGTGGCAGGTTTATGCTCCACCTGCTGGTGGAGCGCTAGCATTGCCTTCTTCAAAATCCCGTCAATCTGGGAAGATAAATGTTAATACCGCTTCACAATCGGAATTAGAAACTCTGCCTGGCATAGGACCAAAACTTGCGCAACGAATTATTCAATATCGGCAAGAGCATGGAGCGTTTCAGCGGGTAGAAGATTTGATTTTAGTTAGCGGTATCGGACCGAAAAAGATGGAACAGATTAAAGATTCAATTACCGTTAGATAACAACCCTACCACAAAGAATGCAGCGAAATCCTCCGCTCAGCGCACAACATTAACATTGATACATCATGTAAAGTCATTGCTTAAGATACTTTTCAAGCAACTGCAAGTCTTCCGCAAGCATGGTTGGATTATCTTTGGTATAGATACCAATACATACCGCATCTTGCGGGCGTAAATGCTGGGCAACGAACTTAAACGCTTCTTCCGGATTATTTCTGCCTGCCGCCAGAACTTTATAATGAATCACCGGTTTTGATAATTGCTGGATTAACTTAACCATTTTCTCACGGTCAGTATCAGCAAACCATTCCGGCATACCGGAAATATGCTCTTTATGCTGGTCGCGATGTGCTGAGTTATAATAAGAACACATATAGAAATCAACGTCGAGATTCTCTTCCGCCCACTCGAATACCGCCGGATTATGCCCGGCAATACCTGCGGGCATTCCTGCATCGCGGATTTTCTGAATTGCGACCGGCACATCATCAAGCTGGTTGTTCGCAAACCGATAATCCATTTCTCCGCCGTGGATAAAACATGCGTTCGCTTTTCCAGCGATAGCATTCTGAATGCCCCGGTCAATAGTCCCAACTTCTGGACAGGTCTGCGCAATCCATTGAATCGTTCCACCTTCATTCCAGTATTCGAGGAGAACCCGCATAACGTGGTGGTCAGCGCGGCCAAGATGAGTATTAATGCCGAGCGATTCCGCTTGCCGGAAGACTTCTTTAATCCGCGCAGTGGTATAATATGATTTCATTTCCCAATCTTTTTCCGGGGTCTGATGCGAAAATCCACTGAACGGATTCCCGCCAAGAATTAATTTACTGACCGAAAGATGCCCGAGTTTGATTTTCGAGATAGGCATAATTACGAAATAAACTGCAGAAACTCAGCGTACTCCCGAGAGATGGTAAAGACAATGCTTAACTGTAGAATTATCTAAATTAAACTTGTGAACAAATATATGTCGCTTGAAATCCAGTGTTGTATTGAGCGGAATCAATTTTAAATCCGCTTTTCGATAAGATACCTTCCATAATCCAATCGTAGGTGCTATATTCCTCTTTAATATGGATAATTGCTTCTTTCGCCATCTGCGCTCCAGCTTGCTGTTCAAAAGCGGTAATCAACCGGGCAATTTCATCAGGTAAATTAGCCAATTTCGAAGAAAATACAATATCGAATAGAAATAATTTTCCGTTCGGTTTAATCATCCGGTTCGCCCGCTGTAATCCGATTTGTTTCCAGAAATCCGGAAGATGATGTACTACCGCAACACAAACCATCGCATCGACCGGTTCTCCTTGATGTTCATAGGTAAGTAGCCCGCCATGATGAAATGTTATATTGGAAACCCCCGATTCTTTCGCCTTCTGCTGACAATACTCTAGCATTGGCTTGGAGATATCTACCGCAAAAATTTTTTTGCATTGTTTCGCCGCATGAAGTGTAAACGCACCGGTACCCGAACCCATATCGATGACCGTACTTTCTGCATTCAGCCCTAGCGCTTGAACTATTATTTCCGTTGATTGAACATAATCCCGAAACTTTTGATGCATGGTATCATAATTCCGGACTTCTTCAACGGAAGTAAAATCTACGCCCGGCGGTAAGAATTCATCATATTGCCATTTCGGGATTGGCATACATAATAAACTACAGAAATCAGAGTATTTGCATCTAAGATATCTCTGTGTTATTTCTGTGTCTCGGTGTCTCAGTGGTTTGATGGTATCGCTGCTTGACCAAGAAATCCTCAATACCGTGGAAGATAGCGGTAGCGAGTTTCTTTTGCATTTCCGGCGTTGCGAGCGCTGCTTCTTCTTCCGGATTCGACATAAAGAGCCCTTCAATCAGCGCGGTTATCGCCTGATGCGTTCGAACCGCTGCAGCATCAAAATAAACGAATCCAAATCCGGGATAGCCAAGTTCATCCAATAAACGGCGATATATCGCATGACCGAGTGCCATCGCTTGTGGCTGATGATAATATGCGCTAGTCCCGCGAATAGTTTCCGGATCAGCGTTTCCGCCAACCGCATTATTA